>JBKPMA010000280.1:0-8735 GCA_046731935.1 Acidobacteriota bacterium | reverse complement strand
CCGCATCACCGCAGCCGGGCTGAAGAAGTGGAGCCCGACAACGGCTGACGGCCGCGACGTCACGGACGCAATCGCATCGACGTCGAGCGTCGACGTGTTGCTGGCCAGGATGCAACCCGGTCGCGCGATCGCGTCGAGCTCGCGAAACACCTGCTGCTTGATCGCCAGGTCTTCGAAAACCGCTTCGATGATCAAATCCACGCTGGCCGCTCGCGACGCGAAGTCGGATGCCGGAACCGCCTGAATGCGCGTAAGGCGTTCGCTGACCTCCGCCTGCGTAAGGCGCTTCCGCGAGATCGAGATGTCGTAGTTCTTACGGATCGCCGACAGGCCGCCCTCGAGCGCTCGGTCCGTCGAATCGGTCAGCAGCACGTCGAGCCCGGCGTTCGCGCATGCCGTCGCGATTCCGGATCCCATCGTGCCGGCGCCGACGATCCCCACGGTCCGAATGGGTGTCGCCGCGGCCGCGCTGGCGCCCGGCGGAAGCTTCGCCGCCTCTCGCTCCGCGAAAAACACATGGATGAGCGCCTTCGCCTGATCGCTGCGCACGCACTCGAGGAACAGCTCGCGTTCACGGCGGCAGCCGTCTCGGAAGGAGAGTCGAGACGCTGCGTCGATCGCCTCGATGGCTTTGAGCGGCGCGGTCTGATGCCGCTTCACCTTGGCCGCGAGCTGACGCGCCTCGGCCAGCAGCGGCGCGTTCGTCGCCTCGTCTCCGAGGCGCTCGTTCCGCTCTCGGGTGCGCCGATGATCGCGCCCGCCTGCGACGCGACGCGCAAAGGCGACGGCCGACGCGGTGAGATCGTCGCCGCTCAACTCGTCCACGATACCGGCGGCCACGGCATCGGCCGCTGAAATTGGACGGCCAGTGACGCACATCTCCAGCGCCTTCGCGATTCCCGCGAGGCGAGGCAGCCGCTGCGTGCCCTCGGCACCGGGGATGATTCCGAGATTGACCTCGGGCTGGCCGATTTGCGCGGATGCTGCAGCAATGCGGTAGTGTCCGGTCATGGCCAGTTCGAGGCCGCCGCCGAGCGCGGACCCATGGATGGCCATCACGACCGGTTTGGCGCTGTCTTCGATCTCCTCGAACAGCACGTGCCAGTTGGGGGCTGCGCCTTCGTTACCCCAGGCGGCGTCTTCCAGCGTGTTGATATCGGCGCCGGCAACGAACATCCGTCCGGCACCTCTGATCACAATTGCGGCGACGCTGCCGTTGCGTTGCGCGGCGGCGACGGCTTCGCGCAAGGCTTCGGGAACGCCAGGGCTGAGCGCGTTCACCGGCGGGTTATCGATTTCGAGGACGAGAATCTCGTCGTGAGACGTGGCAATCACACGTGGTGGCATGGCGGCGCGCCATCCTATCGCGATCGGAAGGACTTGTCTCTTGGGCACCAGGCGGCAGCCCGGGACACATCCGAGGACGGAACGAATGCCCCCGACCTCCACGAGCGCAGGATCAGTCGAGAGGAAACCCGGCGTAATTCTCTGCGAGCGTCGTCTGCGCGGCGTCGGAACCGACGAGGTATTCCAGGTCGGCAATCTGGCGCCTCCGGTCGAAGGGGGACGCTCCCGGTGCGACATGCAGCAATGAGGTCATCCAATACGAGAAGCGTTGCGCACGCCACGCGCGGCGCAGCCCGTTTGTCGAGTACTCGTCGAGGGTGGCAGTGGTGCCTGATCGGTAGTACGCCTGGAGTGCCGACGCGAGCCGCCAGACGTCAGCGATCGCCAGATTCAGGCCCTTCGCGCCCGTCGGCGGCACGATGTGCGCGGCATCGCCCGCCAGAAACAGGCGGCGATACTGCATCGGTTCCACGACGAAGCTCCTCATCGTCGAGACATCCTTCTGCAGGATTGCGCCCTCGGCCGGCTCCCACCCGTCGTCGGTTCGCAGACGCAGACGCAGCTCGTCCCAGATTCTGTCGTCGGACCAGACATCCAGGGATTCGTCCGGCGCACACTGCAAGTAGAGGCGGGTGATCGACGGCGACCGCATGCTGAAGAGCGCGAACCCGCGATCGTGCAGCATGTACACGAGCTCAGAGGAGGACGGCGCCGCTTCGGCGAGAATCCCGAGCCAGGCAAATGGATACGTGCGGTCGACCACCCGGCGTTCCGATTCCGGGATCGACCGCCGTGTCACGCCGTGGAACCCATCGCAGCCGGCGATGAAATCGCACGCGAAGGTGTGTGACCTGTCGGCAGTTCCGACGTGCAGGAGCGGCTGATCCGATTCAATCGCGGAGAGCCTCACCTCCTCCGCGCTGAAGATCAGATGCGCGGCGGCCTGCCGTCTCACCTCGACAAGGTCGCGGACGACTTCATGCTGCCCGTAGACGGTGATCCCACGGCCATTCGTCAGTCCGGCGAGGTCGATCCGGTGCCGCCGGCCCTCGAACGCGACATAGAGACCCTCGTGGCGCATGCCTTCGCGGCCGAGTCGCGCCCCGAGCCCCACGTCCTGCAGCAGATCGACTGTAGGCTGTTCGAGAACGCCCGCGCGTACTCGATCGAGCACGTGACGCTCACTGCGGATCTCGACCGTGACCGAGTCGATGCCCGCGCGCTGCAGCAGGTGTCCCAGCAGCAGTCCCGCAGGTCCGGCGCCGACGATCCCGACCGACACACGCGTCGTCACGGCCGGTCATTTTGACACGAGCAAGAGCGCATCATTATGCTGACGCCGCGCGGCTCCCTCTGCCGGGATGAACACAGGATGATGCGATGACGGATCGGCGCTCGCTCGAGGCTGGCACGCAGCCGCCGCTGTTGTATCCGCCGTATCGATCCACGGTGAAGCGGGCACCGGCGCAGCCGCTGATCCGGATCCCGGAACGCTATACGGCGCTTGCCGCGCCGCTGTACGGGTACCTGCCGATCGGCGAGACGGACAACGATCTCACTCGCCAGCATGCTGCCGAACCATTGGGTGAGCGCATCATCGTGTCTGGACGCGTTCTCGACGAAGACGGCCGCGCGGTGCCGCACACGCTCGTCGAGGTCTGGCAGTGCAACGCCGCGGGCCGATACCGGCACCGCTGGGACAACCACCCTGCGCCGCTCGATCCGAACTTCAGCGGCGCCGGCAGAACCGTCACTGACGCGAATGGCCGTTACGAGTTCGTGACGATCAAGCCAGGTGCGTATCCCTGGGGCAACCACGACAATGCCTGGCGGCCAGCGCACATCCACTTCTCGCTGTTCGGGTACTCCCTGGCGACGCGGCTCGTGACGCAGATGTATTTCCCGAACGATCCGCTGTGCGCGTACGACCCGATGTATCAGTCCGTTCCCGACGAGCGGGCGCGGCTGCGCCTCGTGTCCTCATTCGATCTCACGAGGACGCGCCCCGGCTGGGCGCTCGGCTACCGGTTCGACATCGTCCTGCGGGGCCGGCAATCGACTCCGTTCGAAGGGCGTGTGTGAGCGATCACGACGCCGTACTCGTCGCGAGCCCCTCTCAGACCGTTGGCCCGTTTTTCCACGTCGGACCGGGGAATTCGGACCGCCTGGGACGCATGGCCGCCGCCGATGTGCCAGGCGAACATATCCAGCTGCGCGTGAGAGTCGTGGATGGCGACGGAGTGGCCGTAGCCGACGCCCTCATCGAGCTCTGGCAAGCCGATGCCGCTGGCACGTATCCGCAGGCGCCACCCGAGGGCATGCCGCTTCCGCCATTCAGCGGATTCGGCCGCCTTGGCACGAACGACGAGGGGTGGTGCACCTTCGACACCGTGCGGCCTGGCACCCGTGGGGCGGGAGACCTCCGCGAGGCGGCACACATCGCGGTCTGCGTGTTCGCGCGCGGCCTGCTGCGCCATCTGTACACGCGCATCTACTTCGAAGGCGATCCGATGCTCTCGGCTGATCCGCTGCTCTCGCTCGTACCGCAGGATCGCCGTGGGACATTGCTTGCCTCCCGGTTGCCCGACGGCACCTGGGAGTTCATCATGCGATTGCAGGGTGATCGCGAAACGGTATTCTTCGATTTATGAGGGACCGTGTCCTCCTCCCACATCACTGACGCGCTGGTAACGACCGGTGAATTGAGCGAGCTCTTCGCCGATACCTCGGCGATCCAGGCCATGCTGGACGTCGAGGCCGCACTCGCGCGCGCGGAATCCACGCTCGGCATCGTTTCGCGGCCTGCCGCGATGGCGATCACAAAGGCCGCAATCGCCACGGAGTTCGACGCTGCCGCATTGGCTCGCGAGGCGAGGGACGCGGGTACGATTGCGATCCCGCTCGTCAAAGCGCTCACCGAACGGGTTCGCGCGATCGATCCTGCCGCTGCGGGCTTCGTCCATTGGGGCGCCACCAGCCAGGACATTGTCGATACCGCACTCGTCATCCTCATCGATCGTGCGGTCGACCTGATCGGACGCGATCACGCGGTACTCGCCACGTCGCTGCGGGCGCTCTCGGATCGTCACAAGGACGATGTGATGATCGGACGCACGGTGCTGCAGCCGGCGGCGCCGACGACGTTCGGCCTGAAGGTCGCCGGATGGTATGCGGCCGTACAGCGTGGTTGGGCCCGCGTGGACACGAGACGGCGCGAAGCCGTCGTGCTGCAGTTTGGCGGGGCGGCGGGGACGTTGGCTGCCCTCGAGGCCAACGGCGCTCAGGTCGCAGAACGCTTGGGCCGCGAGCTCGGCATCCGTTGTCCGGCCGCGCCGTGGCACGCCTATCACGACAACCTCGCAGCGCTTGTTGCCGCGTGCGGCATCTATACGGGCAGTCTTGCCAAGGTCGCGCGCGATGTCAGCCTCCTCATGCAGTTCGAGGTCGGTGAAGCGCGCGAAGAGGGCGGAGGCTCCTCCGCGATGCCGCAAAAACAGAATCCGACTGGCTGTGCTGTCACGCTGGCCGCGTCGGCGCGCCTGCCCGGTCTGACGGCCGCCGCAATCGCATCGCTGGTACAGGAACACGAGCGATCCGTCGGCGGCTGGCTCACCGCGTGGCCAACGATGGCAGACGCCCTTCGGGCGACCGGCGCGGCGGCTGCGGCGATGCGTGGAGTAGCGTCCGGATTGATCGTCGATCCCACGCGCATGCGGGCCAATCTTGACGCCACCAACGGCGCTGTTTACGCCGAACGCGCGACGATGCTTGCCGCGCGGACGCTGGGCCGCGATACGGCACACCGGCTTGTGAGAGAGGCGCTTCGTTCGGGACAGAGCGGGCAGCGTTTGTCGGCGATTGTCCGCGCGACTCCAGCACTGGCGGATGCGATTTCGGATGCGGATCTCGAGACCCTGGACGATCCGGCCGCGTATCTCGGAGTGGCAGAGACGCTGCGCCAGCGACTCCTGACTGGGTCCCACTGACCATGGCCTTCGCGGTCCTTGATGGATTCCGCTGCTACTACAGGATTGAAGGCCGCGACGATCGTCCTCTTGTCGTGTTGTCCCACTCGCTCGGGCTCGACCACACGATGTGGGATCCACAGATGCCAGCCTTGCTCACGTCGAACCGCGTTCTGCGGTACGACGTGCGCGGGCACGGCGCGTCGGATGCTCCGGCGGGCGACTATACGGTCGAACAACTGGGCACGGACGCGGTGCGGCTCCTCGACCATCTCGAGTTGACCGACATTGCATGGTGCGGAGCCTCGCTCGGCGGGATGGTCGGGCAGTGGCTGGCCGCGCACGCACCGGATCGACTCCGCGCGCTCGTCCTGGCCAACACGTCGCCGCGGATCGCGGATCCCGCGGGAATGGAGGCGCGGCGTCGGACTGTTTTGAGCGACGGTATGTCCGCCGTGGAAGCCACAGCCATGACGCGCTTCTTCGGCCGCACCCTGCTCGATGCAAACCCGCCGCGCGTGGCATCCGCACGTGCCACCTTGCGTGCGACTCAACCAGCGGGCTATGCGGGCTGCTGCGCGGCCTTGCGTGATTTCGACGGCACGGCGGCACTTGCCCGCATCCACACACGGACGCTGATCGTCAGCGGCGACGGGGACGAGTCGATGCCGTGGGAATCGCACGGAGCAGTGCTGGCACGCGGCATCGAAGGCGCGTCGAGCGTACGGCTCGCCACCGCACATCTGTCGAGTCTGGTCCTGCCGCGAACGTTCACGCGCGTGTTGCTGGAGTTTCTGCAGCCCGCGTCCGACGATGCTGCCAGGGCCGGTCTGGATATGCGCCGCGCGATTCTTGGCGAAGAGTACGTAGCGCGCAAACAGGCGTCCACGACGGAGCTCACCGCGGCGTTCCAGGATCTCATCACGCGCTTCGTCTGGGGCGAAATCTGGACGCGTCCGGGTCTCGACCCGTACGCAAGACGCCTTCTCGTGTTGGCGACAACAGCGGCACTCGGGCGCTGGGAAGAATTCCGTCTCCACCTCGCCGCCGGGATGGACCACGATCTGGAATGGGCCGATGTCGAAGAGGTCCTGTTGCAGACCGCCGTCTACGCAGGTGTGCCGATCGGAAACACCGGCTTCATCATTGCTGCCGACGAACGCGAGCGCCGCCGTCTGTCCGCCAACCTCTGAGCCCATCCTCACGGCGGGAGAACTCATCCGAGATGCAGTATGTAAGTTGGTGAAACGCGCGATGCAAGGCTGGCAACCTTTGATGGTTTGATGACCTCATCGGAGCAGCGGCAGGTCGACGGGCTCTGCCGGACGGTTCGCGTACCGGCGCGCAAGGACTCGTGGCGATGTCGCCGCTCGCTTGAGCACACGTCCACGATACGGAACGCCCCCGAGAAGCACGCGAGCCACGACCGCCAACCACGCACACACACCGCGCTCGAGCATCCACAATGGCGCCATCAGCGTTGCGCCCAACGGAAATACCGCCGCGCCGCGATCGAGGCGCCGGCCTGTTTCCGCCAACAGCATGGGCATGAGGATGGCCGCTGCGGCGCCATTCCAGCGGAAGCGCAGGACTGCCCACGCCGTCGCCGGCAGCAGCGCGAGCCACGCGAGCATCCGCCACGGCCGCGCGAACTCATCGAACGCTTGCCGAATACGCTGTGACCAGAAGACACGCGCATGCGGCGGTCTTCGCCGCACGAACACATCCGGCCGTCGAAGCTCGCGCCCTCCGGCTGCGACAACCGTCCGAACGAGCTCCAGGTTCTCGAACAGCACGTTGCCGTCGTAGCCGCCCGTCGCCTGCAGCGCCTGGCGTCGCACGCCAAACGTTCCCGGCCAATCACCACCAGTGGCGCGGTTGATGAGCGTCCGCGCGGTATCAAGACGGGCATGCCAGGGAAGCGGATCGAAGTAGTTCTGCGGTCTGACGATGTCCGCGTGCTCGAGAGATCGTTGGACCTCCATCAATCCGCTCTCGTCGTATCGCACATCGTCGTCGGCGATGACGAGCCAGCTGGATGATGCTGCCCGCACTCCCGTCAGCACTCCTGCGACCTTGCCGTTCGCGAGCGAGCGGAGATCCGCGTCAACGGGAACATGGCGCACGTGATCGCCGCACCGCGCTTCGAAGTCAGCGTACACATCCGGCTCGGACCCATCGATGACGATGAGCTCAGACAACGCACGCGAACGTCCCAGCGCGTCGAGATAGGCCAGCAATTCGTCCGGTACCCGCGCGCGGCTTCGCAGCGGCAGCAGGTAACTCATCGCAACGAGCACGACCACTCGAGAGCAACCATCGTGCCTGTCTGGCAATCAACTTGCTCCGTCCACATCGAACGATCATGAGCGCGGCCGGGTTTGACGCTACAGCATCTTCACTCCTCCACGGTAGCGCTCCGGCCGGTTGGTTCCAGGTCATCGACGACGCCGTTCGGCTGTGCGGCACGCCCTGTTACGTGACTCGAGTGCGCCCCATTCTCGAGGCGCTATCCGAGCTCGAGAGCGGTCAGCCAGACATTCGGTGCTGGCTGTCGTTCAAGACGCACCCTCTTCCGGACCTCCTCGACTGGTGGCAGCGGTGTGGGCGCGGCGTCGAGGTCGTGAGCGAGATGGAACTCGCGGTTGCGCTCGATCGCGGCTGTTCCATCGATCGTCTGCTCGTCAACGGCGTCGCGAAGCACAGCTGGCTCCCGCGCTATCCGGAGCGTCACCTGCGCGTGCATTTCGACTCGGTGCTGGAGATCGACGTGCTGTTGCCGCTTGCGCTCAGTTGCGGCTGGCGGGTTGGCGTCCGTGTGCACGTGCCCGATGAGTGCGATCGACGCGACACGCGATACGGCGGTCAGTTCGGTATGAGTGCGGAGGAAGCGGTCGCCTCATTGACCCGCCTGCGACAGTCGGGCGCCAACGTGCAGAGCGTGCATTTCCATCTGGGTCAGCGTACGCACAACGGGGACGAGTACTCCCGCGCCGCCGCCTACGTGCGTCGGATTTGCGACGCCGCTTCCTTTCGTCCACGCGTCGTCGATTGTGGTGGCGGTTTGCCGGCGCGTCGTGTCGCGGGCGACGCACTCGGCAGCCTGCGCCGCGCCATCAATCTGGTCCGCGACGAATTTCGACCGGAGCTCGAGGAGGTGTGGCTCGAGAACGGTCGTTTTCTCACCGACGAGTCGTCCGTCCTCGCCGTGCGTGTCCTCGACGTGAAAGAACGGCCTGAATGCCGTTACGTGATCTGTGACGGCGGTCGAACCAATCACGCGCTCGCTGCCGATCATGGGCCGCACCCGATCCTGCGCATTCCGGATCGCAACGGTCCACCCCGGCTCACAACCATCTGCGGACCCACGTGCATGACCGACGATACGCTCGCGCGGGTCACGTTCGACGGGGACGTCAAACC
>JBKPMA010000279.1:0-13296 GCA_046731935.1 Acidobacteriota bacterium | reverse complement strand
CACGACCCTCGACGATGTGTTCGTGCACTACGCCGGCAGGGCCCTTCGCGACGCACTCCAGGAACAATCAGCGGCGGAGCGCTCGATGATGGTTCGAGGAGGCCGGTAGCATGCAGCGCACACTCGCCATCGTCGAACGAGAGATGCGGCGCTTTCGCCGCAGCCCCACGCTGATCGTCGTCTCGATGATTTTCCCGCTCGTGCAGCTCGTGATCCTCGGCTACGCCTTCGGCGGGAACGTGAAGCATCTCAAGCTCGGGATCGTCTCGAGCGATCGAGGCATCCCGGCCGTTCGTCTTCGCGAGCTCGGCAACGCCGTCTCGTCTGGCAGCCGAACCTTCGATACCGTGGACTACAGCGATCAGGGTGAGGCGCTGAATGACCTGCGCAACGGCAAGCTGAATGGCGTGCTCAGCATTCCACCCGATTTCTCACGGCGTGTCCTCGCAAACAACTCGCCGCATGTCGCCCTCATCGAAGACAACACCGACACGTTCGTGTCGGCGACGATGGCCGGCGTTGTCGGCGGGCTGGTCGGCGCGTCGAATGCTCCGTCGATCGACGTGTCACGGGTGGCCGGTGCGACGTCGCTCGATGTCGTCGAGGTGTACCCGTACGTCCCCTACATTCAGTACCTGCTGCCGGGATCCATCGTGATGTCGATTTTCATGATGGTCATGATCGGCGGCGGCATCATCTTCATCGACGACAAGGCGCGCGGCCTGCACGAGGGCTACCTCGTGACGCCGATTACGCGCGTGGAGCTCATCGCAGGATTCAACCTGTCGGGTACGATCAAGGCGGTTCTTGCCGGCATCGTCCTCATGACGCTGGGGTCGCTGATTGCCGGCATTCCGGATGCGCTCGAGCCGATGCGGCTGCTGCGGCTGTCGATCGTCATCGTGGTGACGTCGTTCTCGCTGATCAGCATGATGTTCCTGCTGATGGTGCGCGTCACCGACCCGCTCGTCCCGCGCGCGATCTTCGGCGTGCTCAATACGCTGCTCTACTTTCCGAGCGGCGCAGTGTATCCGCAGCAGGGGTTTCCGGCGTGGATGCAGGCGATCGCCGCCGTCGATCCCTTCACCTACGCGGTCCACGCGTTCAAGTGCCTGCTGTTGAAAAACACCGGCATGGGCGCCATTGCCGGCGACCTCGTCTATCTCACCTTTTTCTCTGCGGTCGCAATGACAGCGGCGACGATGTTGTTCAGGCGGACGCTGTGATGGCGATCGATGCCGTGTCGGACGATCGCGACACACGGGAGCGGCTGGTCGAAGCGGCCGGACAGTTGTTCGCGGATCATGGCTTCCGCAAGGTTACGGTGCGGGAGATCTGCCGCGTTGCGCACGCGAACGTCGCCGCGGTGAACTATCATTTCGGCGACAAGCTCGGGCTCTACCGAGAGGTGCTCGACACCGCCATTGCCGCGCAGCAGGCCACGACGGCTGCGGCTCGCGCGGCAGGAGAAGGGCTGCCGCCCGAACAGCGCCTTCGGGAGTTCATCCGCATTCTCTCGGAGCGAATCGGACGCCAGCGCCCGTTGTGGATACGCGGCCTGATCTGGCGCGAGATGTCCGATCCCACACCCGCCCTCGACGCGATCGTCGAGCGCGGCATCCGGCCTCGATTCGAGTATCTGTGCACAATCGTTGCAGACCTGCTCGAGTGTCCCGTGACCGACGAGCGCGTGCTGCCCTGTGCCGGCAGCGTCCAGGCGCAGTTGCTGCTGTCGGCGCCGAACCCCGTTGGCGAGCGCCTCAGTCCGGCTCCCCCGCCGACCGCCGCCGATCTGAAGGCGATGGTCGATCACATCACGGCTTTCTCACTCGGTGGCATCGCGCGGATGCGAACGCGCCAGGTCTGAGGGCGGCGCGGGCCCTTTCTTCTGATCCATAATCTTCGCACTTCATGGTCATCGGACCCGGAACCAGCCTGGGGCCGTACACGATCCGATCGTTGCTCGGCGCGGGCGGAATGGGCGAGGTCTTTCTCGCGCACGACAACCGTCTCGGACGGGACGTCGCGATCAAGGTCCTGCCGGCGCCGTTCGCAACCGATCCGGATCGACTGCGCCGGTTCGAAGTCGAAGCGCGAGCCACCAGTCAGCTGAACCACCCCAACATCCTGACCGTGTTCGACGTCGGCACGGAAGGTGGCCAGCCCTATGTCGTCGCCGAACGACTGGAAGGTGAGTCGCTCCGCGAGCGCCTTCTGCGCGGACCGTTGACCGAACGCGAGACGCTGGACGCGGGAAAACAGATCGCGCGCGGACTGGCCGCCGCGCACGGCCGCGGTATCCTTCACCGGGATCTGAAGCCGGAGAACCTGTTCCTGACACTGGACGGGCACGTCAAGATTCTCGATTTCGGCTTGGCCAAGCTGTCGAGCGACGATCCCGGGCACCAGCAGCACTCGAGCGCACAAACCGCCTACGCGACCGAACCCGGTACCGTGGTCGGAACCCTGCAGTACATGGCGCCGGAGCAGCTGAAGGGCCAACCGATCGATCAGCGTTCCGATCTCTTCGCCGTCGGCGTCGTGCTCTACGAGATGGTGACGGGGCGGAATCCCTTCGCCCGCGAGTCGGGTCCGGAGTCGATGAGTGCCGTCCTCACCGAAGCCGTGACAGCTGTGGACGAAATACGCGACGGTGTATCTCCGCTCCTCGCACGCGTCATCGAGCATAGTCTCGAGAAATCACCCGATCAGCGGTTTCAGACGGCGCGGGATCTGCTGTTCGCGCTCGAGTCGGTCAGTGCTGGGTCCAGCGTGCGCGCATCCAGAGACCACTCGACAGTCGCATCAGCAGCGCCTCGCAGGTCGATGCGTGGGCCCGTACTCGCCGGCCTGGCGGCTGTGGCGGGATTCGCTCTCGGTTGGTGGGGCGGAGCGACTCGAAACGCTCAACGGGATGCACCGACATTTACGCGCGTGACGAAGTTCGCGGCGACGGATGCCACCGAATTCGCGCCGGCATTGTCGCCGGACGGCAAATGGATCGCCTACCTCGCCGATTCAGGGACACGGAGTGACGTCTGGGTCAAGTTCCTCACGGGGGGTGAAGCGATGAACCTCACGGGAGGCCTCGCCGATCTCTTTCCGCCACGACGGAACGATATTGGCGGCCTCGACATTTCACCTGACGGTTCTCAAGTGCTCTTTGCAGCAGGACCGCCCGAGGCGACACCGGCACAGCTGTCCACCTATGTCATCGGCGCGCCGCTCGGAGGCGCGCCCAGAAAGCTGATCGTCGGCGGGGTCGGTGCACGCTGGTCTCCGGATGGCACGAGGCTGGTGTACGTCACACCGGGTGGATCCGCAGGTGACAGCCTCGTGGTCGCTGATGCGGAAGGTGGTAATGCCCACGTTGTCGTACCCGTGTCGGGGGGCGTGCACGCGCACTGGCCTGCATGGTCGGCCGACGGGAACTACATCTATTTCATACGCGGCATTTCGACGCTCAACAACGATCCGTCGGAGATCGTTCGGGTGGCCGCCGCGGGTGGCACGATCGAAAAGGTCGTCTCGTCGAGCCGACGCGCCGTTTACCCCTTTCCATCACTCAACGGGAAGGGCTTGCTGTACAGCGCGAACCCCACGAGCGCAGACCTCGCACTGTGGTGGATGCCGTGGGGCGGCACACCAACGCGCCTGACGACTGGCGTTGGCGATTACGGTGAGGCGCGCCTGTCGGCAGACAACCGGACCCTCGTCGCCTCTGTGGCGCAGGACCATCGGTCGCTCGTCGTGGTGCCGACCACTGGTGACACGACGACGCAGGAACTTCTGCCCGGAACGTCCGGTGACGACGATCCAGCTGTGTCGCCCAAGGCGGATCGACTGGCATTCAGCTCGACGCGCAACGGAGACCGGCACATCTGGACGTCGCGCCTCGATGGCGGGAACGCGCGCGAGCTGACCTCGGGAGTTGCGACGGACGAGCGTCCGGCCTGGTCGCCGGATGCCACGAGGATTGCCTTCGTCTCCAGCCGCGGCACGGCTCGATCGATCTGGCTCGTGGCCGCGGACGGCAGTGGACTTCGAAAAGTGGTGAACGCGGACGTCATCGATTCGGTGACATGGTCACCCGATGGGACGGAGCTCGCGTACTCGGCTCCGGCGGGATCCGCGCCTGCGATCTTCAGAATTCGCACGAGCGGCGGTGAGCCTGTCCGCATACCGACCCCGGAGGGCGCGACATCTCCAAGCTGGTCGGCCTCTCGGAACCTGATTGCCTATGTGTCCTCTGCACCACCGAGAGGCAGCGCCGGCTCTCGAGCGACACTTGCGATGATGACCCCTGACGGACGAGCGGTCCCGACGCCATGGACCGACAGTCCGCGACTGTCCAATGGCAACGTGGCGTGGTCGGCCGACGCTCAGCACATCGCGGCGACGACGAATTCAGGGATGATCGATTCGCAGGTGTTCGTGTTTGATGTGTCCTCCTCGGGCCCCGTGCGTCAGGTCCTCAAGCTTCCGGCCGGCCGGCGCATGCGTACTCTCAACTGGCTTCCGGACGGCCAGAAGCTCATCATCGGCGTCTTGGAGCGACAAGCGGACATCATCCTGTTCGACCAGGGATCGTAGCGTTAGTCCTCGCCACCCGCCGGACGAATCGTGACGGGAAGCTGCTCGTGAAACTCCTGCAGACGACGGTTGTACCACTCGTCTGTATACGTCGCGGTCTGCAGCGCGCGAACGACGTCATGCTGAAAGTGAAGGGTGGCTTCGAGGTGTGGAATGGTCACCTCGCGGACCTGGCAGGCGTGATCTTCGAAGCTCACCGAGTGCGTACCATCCGCGAACGCGATGGTGACTTCGCGACCATCCTCACGCAGCACAGGCGCGACCTTCTCTACGCTCCGCAGGAGATTGCGGGCGAGCTGCAGCGCCATCTGCGCCGTCTCGATCAGTTCTTCGGCCAGAAGGGCCGGAACCGTGGCGTCATCGTGCTTGGGCAGCCCGGTTGGAGCTTTCGGCGTGAACAACAACACGGTTGCCGGCTTCGGCGTGTCCGAATCGCGATCGTCGTCTGGCATGATCATTCTCGAGCCACTACCGCCACCCGCGCGGACCACCGGCGCGCAAGATTGTCCAGTGATGGCATGACGACCTCCTCAGAACAGACCGATTTTTCCACCTGACTGTACGTACTTCTCGAACGCGGCACGCGCGGCGTCGCCAAGAATCGGCCGGGCGTGCGTGGGGCTGCCGATCGCGAGGATCAACATGGTTTTGCCGAATGGCGGCCACCGGGGCAAGTCGTCGCCGTTCGGATCGCCCTTCTTCGTCCAGTTGGCCCAGTAGCTGCTCATGAGCACGGCGAGGTCGTAGTCCTCGTCCGCAAACGGACGCGGAGCGGCACCGAGCGTCTCGAAGACGTACGGAATCTCCGACGAATGAAAGGCCTTGTAGCGGGCCGCTTCGGGTCCAGGTTCGGTATGCATCCACAGATAGAGATAGATCGGCTGCCTTGTTACTTTCTCGCGCTGGCGCGCCCAGAGATACGTGGACGCCAGTCCTCGATCGCGCGCAAGCGCCTCCGCCGCCGCATTTGCCGCGGCGTCATCGGCGGCTGGATACAGGGCCAGCACGTCACTGGCCGAAGCACCGTACGCCTTCTCAATCTCCGCGCGCAGCGTCTCTGGCGTGGTCTTGCCGGCGTTCGGGTTCAAGCCCACCATCTCGTGCGCGGTCATTCCCGTGAGGATTGGCGTGTCGTTCGTGTTGGCACCAACGGTCTTTGCGTCCGGCAGCAGCAGTCCGTCGACGATCGGCCCGAAGCGGATGGCCCCGGCGTCCGCAGGCATTTTCTTGAGCGCGTCCGCAAGCTGCTGCGGTGACAGTGCGCGTAGCTCCGCGATCCCGCGGACCCCAGCCGTCTGCGCAAGTCGAGTTCCGGATTCTTCGGCGACGACGCGATCCGGCACGGCGAGGCCCATACCGGAACCGCTCTGCGCGATGGCTCTGTGAAACAGGCCCTTGGCCAGTGGCGTCGCGATCAGATGATGGACGGCGGCGGCGCCCGCGGACTGCCCCGCAATGGTGACGCGCGTCGGATCGCCTCCGAATGCGCCGATGTTCGCGTGAATCCAGCGGAGCGCCTCCACCTGATCGAGCAGGCCGTAGTTGCCCGACGCATGCGCGGGACTCTCCGCGGTCAATTGCGGATGCGCAAGGAAGCCATACACGCCGACCCTGTAGTTGATCGTGACGACAACGATGCCCTTCGCGCCAAGGCCGGTACCGTCGTAGATCGGTACGGAGCCGGATCCGCTCGTGAACGCGCCGCCGTGGATCCAGACCAGCACCGGGAGCTTCGCGCGCGGCGACGAAGCTGGCGTCCAGATGTTCAGGAACAGACAGTCTTCGCTGACATCGCCGCTGACGACGTACTCGGCCGTCCACGGCCCGAAGCCGCCGGGTGTGACAGTCTGCTCGCAGCTCGGGCCGAAGTGGTCCGCTTGCCGGATGCCGGCCCATGTCTGCGGCGGACGCGGTGGCTGCCAGCGCCGTTCGCCCGTCGGAGGCGCCGCGAAGGGCACGCCGAGAAACGCGGTCACCTCGCCTTTTTCCAGCCCGCGCAGGTCGCCCTGCGCGATGCGCGTTTTGGTCATCGGCGCAGAGGCGCCCGATCCTGCTGGCGCGGCCGCGACCACCATCGCGAGAACGACGCCAAGCCGCTGAAACGCCCGTCTGCTCACCAGGGCTCCTGTGTTGTGGGTCGCCTCACTCTATACGCGAACGACCGTGAATCCTGGAGCGATTGATCGACCGCGGACTTCCGGCGCACGATTGACTTTCGTCTTTTATTCGCCTATGCTTCGGCGCTCTGGAGGCAAGGAGGATTTACATGGACCAGCGATCACTGCTCTTGTCGTTCTGGGAGAAAGAAGCGCCAGCCACGCGAAACGTCATCTCTCGCATTCCGGAAGGCTCGAGCTATCGGCCCGATCCGAAGTCGCGAACGGCCCGGGAGATCGCCTGGCTGATCGTGCGGGAAGAGGCCGTGCTCATCGATGGACTGGAGAAGGGCCGCCTCGTGTGGGACGACGTGCCGGCGCCGACGACGATGAAGGCGATCCTCGAGGAGTACGACCGTCTGCACACGAGTTCCTCCAAGCGATTCCAGTCGCTCGAGGTCTCGTCGTGGGAGCGGCAGGTCCCGTTCATGTTCGGCGAGCAGGAAATCATGCGCGAGACCGGCTACGCGAATGCGTGGGGCTTTCTCTTCGACATCGTGCATCACCGGGGGCAGCTGTCTACGTATCTCCGGGCGATGGGGTCCACCGTGCCGCAGATTTACGGTCCGAGCGCGGACGAGCCCTGACGCCGCGGGCGGCGGCTTATCGCTTCGCGGCGCCGGCGGACATCTGCTGCGCCCATGTGGCGGCGGCCAGATAGGCGCTGCGTACGGCAGTGGGTGTGATGGCCAGAGGCGGAAGACTGCGCGCGAGACCGTCCCAATCCCCACGCTCGTACGCGAGCGCGGTCTCGAGATAGGGGCTGTAGACGCCAGTGCGATCGACGATGGCGGTGCGTACGGTATCCGGCAAGGCAAGCCCCGCGAGTGCCTGCTCGATCGGGCGGTCCACGATCGCGTCGAGCAGCGAGAACATGCCCATCAGAAAGAGCTCGGAGCACGCCGATCCCAGGCCGGCGGTATGTCCGAGCAGCTCGCAGAAACGGCCCCGGGTCGCCGCGAGCAGAATCAAGGCGTCGGGCTTGTCCTTGCCGAGTTCCGCCAGCGACCACACGGATGCCCACTTCCTGACATCGTCCGATCCTATGAGCACGAGCGCCTGCGCGACGGATACGACTTCGCGGCGAAGCCCGAACGCGGCGGAGTTGACGTGACGCAGCAGGCGATAGGCAATCGACAGTTCGGGTTTGATGAGGGCCTCCAGCTGCGGGATGGTGACGTCAGGTGAGGCCAGCGCCTGAAGAAGGCGCAGATAGTTCTGGCGGATCGCCGGCACGTCCCGGCCTTTCATCACGGTAGGCCTGGCGAAGAAGAATCCCTGAAACAAGTCGTAACCGAGCCGGCGTGCGTGCTCGACTTCTTCGGCCGTCTCGACCTTCTCGGCCAGTAGTGCACGCCCAGGCCGTTTCAGGCTCTGCGTGAACGAATCCCAATCCGCGACGGGCACACCTCGCACGTCCACCTTGATGCAGTTCACCAGCGCGAGCAGACGATCACGGTGATCGCCTGGTACGTAGTCGTCGAGGGCCAGACGATACCCCTGTCGCTTCAGCACCTTGCATGCCTGGACGACATCGTCATCATCCGGCACGTGTTCGAGGATCTCGATCACGACGCGGCGCGGTGGGAGCAGCGAGGCAACGCCGTCGACGAGGGCATTGCGCGGGAAGTTCAGATAGGCGGGAACACCTTCCGCGAGAACGTCGAGCCCCAGCACCTCGACGGCGTGGCTGAGACACTGCGACGAAATGACATCCAGATCGCCGCCAGTGAACCGGTTCTCCGGTCCCGCGCGAAACAGCAGCTCGTACGCGGCGAGGCGCATCGAACGGTCGAGAATCGGCTGGCGTGCGACGAACACGTCGGACGCGACGTCGGCGTCGGAGAGACGACTATCCATAGGGGTGTCGGGCTGGTGCCCGATCTCCATAATCGGCTCGATCCGCGACGGCGTGATTCCGGCGCCGGCCCCACGGTTCGCTCGTAGAATGGCGGCATGCTGCGAACAACGTGTGCTGGGTGCGCGTGCCTGATCGTCTTCTTCGCCGGTTCGCCGGCCGGTGCCCAGCCTGCTCAATCGACGCGGCTGGCGTCGCGCGATTGCGCAACGCTGACTTCAGCGACGCTCACTGACGCGCACATCACGTCGGCAACCCAGGTCGCGGCAAGTGCCGATGGAACGTCCGTGGCGCACTGCAAGGCGCTCGGCGTGATCGGCAAGGAGATCCGTTTCCAGGTACTGCTGCCCGACAACTGGAACGGCCGGTTCTTCATGGAAGGCACGGGCGGGTTCGCCGGCAGTCTCGAGATCGGCGGCATGCGGTATCTCAAGCTCGGATACGCAGCGGCATCGACGGACACAGGACACGATGCGTCGCCGATCCAGGCGGCCTGGGCCCTCAAGAACCCGGAACGCCTGGCCAACTATGGCCACGTCGCCGTCCACCGCACGGCGCAAACCGCCAAAGCGCTGATCAACACCTATTACGGCCGCGGCGTGGAGCGTGCGTACTTCAACGGCTGCTCCAACGGAGGGCGGCAGGCACTCATGGAGGCGCAGCGGTACCCGGACGACTTCGACGGCATCATCGCCGGCGCACCCGCATACAACATCACCAACATCGCGGGTGCGTTCATCAAGAACGTGCAAGCCGTCTTTCCCACACCAGACTCCGCGCGCACGCCCGTCGTCACGTCCAACAACCTCGCGCTCATCGAACGTGCCGCGCTCGACAGCTGCGACGCGGCCGACGGTGTGCGTGACGATGTCATCGACGCGCCCACGAAATGCCGCTTTTCGCTAGACGCGGTAAAGGCGTGTCCTGCCGACGCGGCCGGCGCCGATTGTCTGACGCGCGCACAGCGCCGCGCGATTGCCGCGATCTATGCGCCCACCAAATCCGGCGGCAAGGAAATCTACCCGGGCCAGCCGCTGGGTGGCGAGCACGACGCTGAAGGCTGGCGCCAGTGGATCACGGGCGCCGATGACGGATTGCTCGCCGCGACTAACGGACAGGCGTCGAGCCTGCAGGCCGTGTTCGGCCCCGAAGTCTTCAAGTACTTCGTGTTCTCGGATCCGGCGTGGGACTACACTAAGTACGATCTCGCCCACTTTGCGCACGATACCGCAGCGGCCGCCTCGGTCCTGAACGCAGACAATCCGGACTTGAGTGGGCTGAAGGCGCACGGCGGGAAGTTGATCCTGTGGCATGGGTGGGCCGACCCCGCTCTGAATGCGGTCGCGACGATCGATTATTACAGTCGCATGAAACACCGCACGCCTGACGCGAACGACTTCACGAGGCTGTACATGATGCCTGGTGTCCTCCACTGCAATGGCGGACCAGGACCGGACCGAGCCGATTGGATCACCACCATCGTGGACTGGGTTGAGCACGGCACAGCGCCGGGGCGGGTGGTCAGCCGGAAGAACGGTCCGGACGGTCAGCCAATCCGCACGCGTCCGCTCTGTCCGTACCCGCAGCGCGCGGTCTACACGGGATCGGGGAGCACGGACGACGAACGCAGCTTCGTCTGCAAATAGACCACGCGATCCCGCGTCGTAGCATTTCGCGGTGATCCGCCAGCCCGCGCCAGAGTGCGAAGTCGCCGCGCTGTCCACTCCAGATGAACGGACGGCGCCGACCGCCAAAAACGCACGAAATATCGAACAAATTCGCTGATTTCATTGGCGAGGCGTTTGCACAATGCCTGGTCGGAGGGCGGATCAATGGCATCCATCCGAAAAGGCATAACAGCACTTCTGATCGCAGGCCTCGCGTTCAGCGCGGCGCCCGCGTTTGCGGATCAGCACGATCGACACGGTTACGACCGCTCGCGGAACAATCACTACGACAACCGCGGACACGGCTCGTGGGATCACCGTTCGTACCACGCGCCACACTATCGCGTGTACGTCCCGCATCGCGCGTATCCATACGGCTGGCGGCCGTACGGCTATCGTCCGGGCTGGAGTCTGAACTTCTACTTCGGCAGGCCGCGTGTCGGCTACGGTGCGGGTTACGGTGTCGGCGGGTACTATCCGCCGGCGAGCTACGGCTATTACGCGATCCCGCCGGGTGTCCCGTACGGCTCGGTCCGGATCGTCGACGCGCCGCGTGACGCGCAGGTGCTCGTCGACGGCTACTACGCAGGTGTGGTGGACGATTACGATGGCGTGTTCCAACACCTGAATCTCGAGCCGGGCCCACATCGCATCGACGTCCAATCGGACGGCTTTGAGCCGATCAGTTTCGACGTGCGCGTCGTCCCCGGCCGAACGATCACGTATCGCGCGAACGCGTACTGAAGACCGAAGGGCGCGCTCACTCGCGAGCGCGCCCTGCCTCGCCGTGTGCAGACTCACGGCAATGCACACACGCGCACCGCACGGGCGCTCTCGCGCCACCTCCATCCGCACTCCTTCAGCTGGCTCGTTCGTATCGTTGAGCTGAGAAACGCGTCATCCGGTGTTAACGTCCCCGCGCCTGCCATTCGCGCGTTGCGGTCGTTCAAAGAGGGGATACACCGATGGTCGCTTCAGCCCGTCACCGCCGCGTCTCCCGCTATGTGTGGCTCACCGCCGCGCTCGCTCTGATCGCATCGTTCGGCGTTCGCGCGCCGGCGCAAGCGCCGCCCATACAGTACGGTCTCGCACCGTTAGGCGAACTCGGCGGCGCGCAGTCCGCTGGGTACGACATCCCGGATATCGGCAACGTGATAGTAGGACGCGCGCAGACCGCAAGCGGCGCGTACCACGCGTTCGCTCAAGGGACGTTCGGCCTGAAGGATCTGGGGACGCTCGGAGGCGGCGACAGCACGGCGTTCGCCTACGCCACCGAGGTCGTGGGGCAGGCGCAGACGGCGTCGGGCACGTACCATGCGTTTTCGTTCGATCTCAGCACGAATGTGAAGACCGACCTCGGGACACTGGGTGGGAACTTCAGTGCCGCCTACGATACGAAGTACGGGATCATCGTGGGTGCCTCCAGGATTGCTGGTAACGCGCGCCTGCGGGCATTCCGGTACGCCAACGGTACGATGGCGCCCGTCGCCGTCGACACCGGTGGCGACAGCGTCGCCCGATCCGTCAGCAACGCTGACGACATCGTCGGCTACACGTGCACCTCGGGCAGTGTCGGCTGTCGTCCGTTCCTGTTGAGCAGCGGCGCGCTCACGCTGCTTGGCCCGGCCAATCGCACCGGCGTGGCGACCAATGTCAACGATGTGGGCCAGGTGGTCGGTTCGCTCTCGACTGGTCCGGCAACGAGTCTCACACACGCGTTTCTGTACAGCAGCGGCGTCATGACCGACCTGGGGACGCTCGGCGGAGCCACGAGCGACGCTCGCGCCATCAATCAGAGTGGCGATGTGGTCGGGACGGCGCAGAACGGCGCCGGGCAGCCTCGTGCCTTCCTCTGGCGTAGCGGCCGGATGATCGACCTGAATTCCACGCTCGTCAACGTTTCCGGCTGGGTGCTCGAATCGGCAGCAGCGATTTCAGACGGTGGACAGATCGTTGGATACGGCACGTTCCAGGGAAAGCGCCGCGCGTTTCTTCTGACACCGCCGGTGGACCTCGAATTGTTCGCGGGTGGATCGAAGACGCAGACAGACAGCAATTTCCCGTTCGACGGCATCGAAGTCGGCAAACATGTGCAGTGGGTCACCTCGGTCGCCTCATTCGGAGCCGGCCGCGACACCATCATGCTCGGCACGCGCATGGTGCATACGCTGAGCGGGCCCGCCGTGTTTGAAAAGGCCCACAGTCTCGACGGCCTCGACACGTGCGACGTCAGTCCGACGGTCGTGACGTGCGAACTGGGTCCGTTCGAGACGCTCGGCACGGGCCGTGAGATTGCCCTGACCGCGCGAGCGGTCGGGCCAGGTGCCATCACGCATCACGCCACGCTTGCGAGCACTGCGCCAGATCCAAACCACGCGAACGACAGCGTCACGGAAGACAACCGTGCGGTGTCGCTCTCCGCATTTACGATCACACCGACCTCAGTACCTGGCGGTCAGCTGGTGATCGCCGACCTGACGCTGACGGACGTCCCGCCCCGTTCCGACGCGCTCGTCTCCCTGAAGAGCAGCCGTCCTGATATCGCGTCGGTACCCGCGACATTCGACATGGTCTCGTACAGAGGTGCCCGCCAGCAGTTCCACATCGTCCCGACGGCTGTCACTGCACCGACGAGTGTGCAGATCTCCGCGACGTATGGCCTGGTGACTGTGACACGGACGCTCACAGTTGTCCCGACGGCCCTGCGCCAGTTGTATTTGACGCCAACCAACGTGGTCGGCGGATGTGGAACGGCAGACGGGCGGATTGTTCTGACGGGCACGGCGCCGGCTGGCGGAGCGCGTGTGTCCCTGTCGAATACGAACATCAAGGCGTCCGTGCCGTCGGCGGTGATCGTACCGGCCGGCAAGAGCTCAGTGGACTTCACCGTCTCGACGACCGCCACGACCACAAACGTGGCTGGCCGGGTGACCGCAACAGTTGGCGGAGTCTCTCAAACGCTGAATCTGACGGTTCTGACCAACCGGGCACAGACGCTGACGCTCTCGCCCAATCGAGTGCG
>JBKPMA010000278.1:0-2872 GCA_046731935.1 Acidobacteriota bacterium | reverse complement strand
TTCGTGTCGAAAGTGCTCGTCATCTTTCCGTTCGAGGCGGCGATCTACGAGCAGGAGTCGATCGCCGTGGAGTTCGTCGGCCATCCTCTGGTGGATCTCATTCCGGACGTCGAACCCCGCGGACCGTTTCTGTCGCGGCTCGGACTCGCTGGCGCGGCACCGACCGTGGCACTGTTGCCGGGCAGCCGTCGCAACGAGCTGCGAGCCACGGCCACCATCCTCGCGGATGCCGCACGTCTGGTGTCGCAGCGCGTCGCGAACGTCCAGTTCGTGGTCGCCCGTGCTCCACACCTCGACGACGAATTGTTTGCCCCACTCACGAGCGCCGGACTCCGTCTCGCTGTCGTCGAGGGCCGGACAGACGACGTGCTCAATGCCGCGGATACGGTGGTGACCGCGTCCGGAACCGCGACGGTGCAGACCGCGCTGCACGAACGTCCGATGGTGATCGTCTACAGGCTCTCGCCGCTGACATACCGCCTTGGACGCCGCTTCGTGCGCGTGAATACGTTCGGCATGGCGAACCTCGTCGCCGGAAAAACGGTCGTGCCGGAACTGATACAGGATGATTTCACGCCGGAGAGAGTCGCCGCAGAGACCGTGCGCTTTCTCACCGATGACGTGCTCGCCGCAAATACCCGTGCCGAGCTCGCGATCGTGCGCGAGCGTCTGGGAGGGAAAGGTGCGAGCGGCCGTGCGGCGGACGCCATTCTCGCAGTCGCCCGCCAGCCAAAGTCCACGAGGTGAAGGTCGTGACGCGCTCGTTGATGTCCGTCAGTGTCCGCACGGCGATCGCAATCGCGCTCGCGGTGGCGATGTCGTCGCTCGCTCGCGCGACGGTGCTCGTTCCGGTGGAGCTGCCGGAACTGACGTCCAACGCGGCGGTCGTCGTCCGCGGCACGGTCGTGGCCACCGAAGCGCGTTGGCTCGATGGACGGCGGGGCATAGAGACCATCGTGACGCTCGCCGCCGGGGACTATCTGAAAGGCAATCTGGGCCGATCGCCAACCTTTCGCGTACCCGGCGGACAGATCGGGCCGTACCGCAGCATCATGGTCGGCGCTCCTGTGTTCCACGAGGGCGACGACGTCGTCCTTTTCCTGGGCGCGAGCGGCGCCGCCGAGCCGCACATCGTCGGGTTCAATCAGGGCGTGTACCGCGTCCGCCCGGACGTCGCCGGCCGCCGGTCGTCGAGCCACCGGGTGAACGCGAGGGACTCAGCCGGCCGTCAGCCGCGGATCGAGCGGCCAGCCGCGCGCCCGACACCCGTCCGGCACGAGCACATGAGCCCGTGTCGGTATTTCTGGCGCGAGTGCGGGCGCTCGTCGCAGCCAGAGGTGGTCGGTGATTCGCCGCCTTTCGCGACTATTCACGGTTGCCGCCCTGGTGTGTGCGCTGGCGGCGATGTCAGCACCGCGGCTCGGGGCCTATCTGAAGCTCGGTTCGACGGTCGGGACGAGCACGGTCTCGCTGAAGTGGGCCACGTCGCCCGTGCGCTACTTCGTCAACTCGGGCAGTGTGCCCGGCGTGAGCGCGGATGAATTCCGCGGCGCCCTGGATCGCGCCTTTCACACGTGGCAGGACGTGCCGACCTCCAGCGTCGCCTTCGAATTCGCCGGCTATACGGATGCACAGCCGCTCGACGACGACAACATCAGCACGGTCGGGTTTCTGCGCAGGCCGGATCTCGATCGTGTGCTGGCGTCGACGAACTTCCTGATCGACACGCGAACGGGGCAGATCCTCGAGTCTGACGTCTTCTTCAACAGCATTTACTCGTGGTCCGCCGCGGATCCCGGCGTCGAGGGCTATTACGACCTCCAGTCCATCGCGACGCATGAAATCGGTCATTTCCAGGGGTTGGGCCACTCGGCTCTTGGTGAGACCGATCTGCGGCCGGGCGGCGGGCGGCGGCTGATTGCGGCGGCGGCCGTCATGTTTCCCATCGCCTACGCCAACGGCTCGACGACCGGGCGTGCGCTGACGCCCGACGACATCGCCGGCACGTCGGACATCTACCCGGACGCCGGCTTTCGCGACACGACCGGGAGCATCGAGGGACGCGTGACGCTGAACGGTAAGGGTGTGTACGGCGCGCATGTCGTCGCTTACCACATGCAGACTGGCGCGCTCGTCGGCAACTTCACGCTCGACGACTCGGGATCCTTCGTGATCGCGGGACTCCAGGAAGGTCCTCATGTGCTCCGCGTCGAACCGCTCGACGATGCGGATGTGGAAAGTTTCTTCGACGACTCGTCGCGCGTCGAGCAGGGCTTCGCGCCACGGATCTACGACAAGATCGTAGTGGTACCTCGCGGCGGGGCCGCGCCCAGCGTGACCGTTACCGTGACCGCCAGATGAGAATGCGTATCGTGCTGGCGGCCGTCGCAGCGGCGGCGTGCCTGCTCCGGGCTGAACTCGCGAGCGCGCAAACCGTTTCGGCAGCGCCACAGCCTCACACGTTCGAGGTCACAGCGGGTGTCTCGTGGTTCGGCGGTGTGACGCTTGGAACAGGCAGCGCCGATCTGGCGAAGAATCAGATGCCGCCTTCGCCATACCCGATCTTCAAGACGGACTCATCGCTAGCGTCCATGGCAGGCTTCGACGGACGCCTCGCATTTGCGCTGACGCGCCAGTTCGCGATCGAGGGCGGGTACTCATACGCGGGCCCGACGCTCGAAACGCGCGTGTCCGCGGACGTCGAGGGTGCGCCTGCCGTGACGGCGACCGAGCGCCTGTCGCAGTACGGTGTCGACGGAAGCCTCGTCGTGCATCTCACGAGGTGGCAACTCGGTCCCCACGCCGTGCCGTTTGTCTATGGCGGTGCCGGTTACCTGCGGCAGGCGCACGAGCGTGACATCCTCGTCTCGAT
>JBKPMA010000277.1:0-5532 GCA_046731935.1 Acidobacteriota bacterium | reverse complement strand
ACGCTGAACGGCACGTCCGCCGCGCGCTCGAACGATGGCGACGCATCGACCCAGGATGCGAACAACCGAGCGAGCCGGATGTGCTCCTCGAGGCGCTCACGAATGCCATCGGCACCGAAGTATCGCAACACCATCCAGAGCTTCAAGGCACGGAACCGGCGTCCCAACTGGACGCCGGTATCCATCAGATTCCTGACCGCTCCCGGCTCCGGCGTCCTCAGATATTCGGGCACCAGCGAGAAGGCGGCACGCAGAACGTCCATCCGGCGGCAGTAGAGCGCACTCAAATCGAAGGGCGTGAACAGCCATTTGTGGGGATTCACCACGAGCGAATCAGCAGCGTCCGCGCCATCGAGGATGTGGCGCCATGCGGGCAGGATGGCCATCACGCCTGCGTAGGCGGCGTCCACGTGCAGCCAGATGCGTTCCCGCGTCGCAATCGACGCGACCTCACGCACCGGATCGATGCTGGTAGACGACGTGGTACCGACGGTCGCCACGATCGCGACGGGGAGATCGCCGCGCGCGCGATCGACCGCGATCATATCGGCGAGTTCCGCTGGCCGCATTGCAAATCGGTCATCGACGGGCACACGCCTGATGGACTCGAGACCGAAGCCGAGCGCCAGCGCCGCCTTGTCGATCGACGAATGCGTGTGCTCGGTGCAATAGATGCGCGGCATGCCAAGCGAACGATGCGCGAGACCGAGGCTGCGTACCTCCGGCACGGCCGCTTCCCGCGCCGCCGCGAGCGCGTGCATGGTCGAGATCGAGGCCGTGTCGTAAATGACGCCTTCGAACGATCGCGGAAGGCCCATGAGATCGCGGAGCCAGCCGAGCGCCACTTCTTCGAGCTCAGTGGCGGCCGGCGACGTCCTCCACAGCATGGCCTGGACGTTGAGGCCGGCGGCGAGCATTTCGGCCAGGATCCCGGGGCCGCTGGCCGAGATCGCGAAGTACGCGAAGAACCCCGGATGATTCCAGTGGGTCAGGCCTGGGACGATGACGCGTTCGAAGTCGGTGAAGATCCGATCGAACGATTCGCCGTGCTGCGGCGCGTGATCGGGCAGCTGGCTCGTGATGGCTCCGGGAGCCACACTCGACAGCACCGGATAACGTTCCGGCTGTTCCAGGTAGTCGGCCAGCCAGTCCACGACGCGGTACGCTTCGCGCCGGAACGTGGCAGCGTCCATGTCGCGCGGACGATCGCTCATCCGCCGGATTGTATATGGGTGCACCGGGCGCACGCGGCGCCCGATGAGGTGACGTCAGTTCTCGACGGTAACGGTGACCGGCGAGAGCACGCGCACGGTCACGGACGTGCCGGCCGGCAGTGCCGCCGGCTTGCGCGATCCAGCCATCACCGCCGCGGTGCCACCGGCCGCACCGGTCGTTCCGCCGATGACGGCGCCGCGCGCTCCGCCCATGATCGCGCCGAGGATTGCGCCGCCGATCGCCGCGCCGCCGATCTTCGCGGCGCTCGCTTGCGCCGGCGAGTCGCCTTCACGGTAGAGCGCGTCGGTCTGGATCGTCATGGTGGTGCCGTCCGCGAGCACGAGCGTGTGGAAGCGCACGCCGAGCCGCGAGCGATCGCGTACTTTGCCGCCGCGATCGACGAGCGTCACCGCGCCACGCAGCCGGGCGCCCGCCGGAATCGCCACACGCCCGTCCACCGAGACATCGCGCGTCACGCGCGCGTCGACTCGATCCTCGATGCGTGCAGTCTCGCTCGAGACGCTTGTTTCGATCTGCAGTCCGATGACCGAATCTGCCGGGACGACCACGTCCTCGAGCTGCCGCTGGCGCTCCGCCGGGGTCGGCTCCTGGCGAGTCGCGACGTCAGGCGACGAGGCTGACGGCGACGGCACGTCGCTCGTCTGTGGCTCGGCTCGAGGCACGCTCACAGGGTCTTGCGGCGAAGCCGACGCCACGCGCGTGTCGGCCGGTGTCGTCGCAGGAACGGTAGGCGCCGACGGTACTGCGCGAGCAGAACGCGCCGCGGGCTTCGGCTTGTCGGTGCGTGCAACCTTTGCGGGCTGCGGAGTCGACGGCGCCTGTGGCTCCGGCGCCGTAACAGGTGCCGCGACCTTCGGTGAGGGCGGCGCTGCGACAGGTGGCGCGGCCGGTTCTGGTGTCGACGCAGGTGCAGCGGCAGGAGCGGAAGCGACGGGTGCCGCACTCTCGGGTGCCGCACTGTCGGTTACAGGCGCCTCGGATTCCTGAACGGGAGCGGATGTTGTGGTGGACTGGGCCGGGGCGGCCGCCGCCATGGCCGGATGGCGATCTGTCTGGCGCATCGCGACATAGCCGCCAGTGCCGGCAGCCACGACCGATACCAAGCCGATGACCGCGAGTCCGAGCCGGTTGCTGACCATTACAACGCTCCTCCGGTCTTCCCTCCAGCAAGCGTCGTACCTGTCTTTCCCATGGCGTTATGGCCGCAAAGTCATTAAATTCAAGAATTTGCACGACCGCTGGCCGCCGCCGCTGTCCTTCTGAGGTGAACAGCGTCCTGCTCCGGCGACACCATCGGGGGCCGCGCGAAATCCCTACCGGTCCCGGTGGGAGAGAATATTCTCAGTTTTCATGCTTGTCAGCCCCGGGACTCTACAACCTCTCGAGTCCCTTCGATCCTCGAGACTCCCGTGAACCCAGATGTCATCGTCGTCGGCGCCGGCATCGTCGGCTGCGCCGTGTCGGACGCGCTGCTTCGTCAGAGATGCCGCGTCCACCTCATCGATCCACGAGGCGTGGGCCTCGGGGCCACGCAGGCCTCCGCTGGAATGCTCACGCCGTTCAGCGAAGGACGTCACCACGCGATGCTGGAAGCGTTGGGCGCGCGCAGCCTGGAGATGTACGACGCGTTCGTCGCGCAGACCATCGGCTCTCCAGATCGGCCGTCGTGGTATGCGCGCACCGGGTCGCTCGAGGTAGCGGTCACTGACATCGAGGGAGAGGAACTTCGAGCTCGGGCCGTCGATCACGCCTCGCGGGGGATCGGCAGCGAATGCATCACGGGAGCCGATGTGCGTCGCGCGGAACCCGAGGTCACGCCTGACGCGGTCGCCGCACTGCTCGTTCCATCCCACGGTCACGTCAGCGCGCGCGAGCTCACCGCGGCGCTGTGGGCATCGTGTGAACGGCGGGGCGCGCACCTCGATGTCGCGCCCGTTCGCCGCATCTCGGCATCGGCTGGAGGTGTGACGGTCGCGACCGACACGACGTCGTTCAGCGCCGCGCATGTCGTCCTCGCCGCGGGCGGATGGACGGGCCAACTGGCGATCGAAGGCGTTCCAGCATTGCCGGTGCGGCCGGTCAAGGGACAGCTGCTGCGGCTGGCGGGCGATGCACCGCGACTCGCCCGCATCGCGTGGGGCTCGCGTTGCTACACGGTGCCGATCGCCGACGGCTCACTGCTCGTTGGCGCAACGCTCGAGGACGTGGGCTTCGACGAGCAACCGACCGTGGGCGGCATGCGCGAGCTGATGGACGCCGTCTGCGCTCTGCTGCCCTCCGCCGCGCGCGCCGGGTTTGCCGACGTTCGCGTCGGCCTCCGGCCCGCATCACCTGATGCGCTTCCCGCTCTCGGCCATTCGTCGAAGATCCGCGGCTTGATCTATGCAGTTGGACACTACCGGAACGGTGTACTCCTCGCGCCGCTGACCGCAGAGCTCGTCCGGAAGCTCGTCGTGGGCAGCACCGAGGACCCTGCGCTCGTGGCGCTGTCGCCACAACGGTTTGGAGAACTCTGATGCCGCTGCTGACCAACGATCAGATCGCTGACGGACTGAAGACGTTGCCCGGCTGGACGCGCGAGGGCGATGCCATCCGCAAGCAGTTCACGTTCGGGTCATTTCCGGAAGCCGTCGCGTACGTCCAGCGACTCGTGCCGGGTGCAGAAGCCGCCGATCACCATCCTGACCTCACGATCAACTATCGACGCGTCACCGTGGTCTATTCGACGCACAGTGAAGGAGGCGTGACGGACAAGGATCTTGCCGGCGCACGGACCGCCGACGCGCTGGCCGTTCGCTGATGTAAGGCGTTCGTCGATCCTCCCTGGTGGTATGATGCGCGTCTATGGCGAGGAACGACGCATCCGGTCCGGCCGGCGACAAGCCCCCGCGTGAAGTGGGCGAAGCACTCGGCATGATCGAGACGCGCGGCTTCGTCGGAATGATCGAAGCCGCTGACGCCATGGTCAAGGCTGCAAACGTCGAGATCGTCAGCTGGCAGAAAGTCGACGCGGGCCTTGTCACGGTCCTCGTGCGAGGCGACGTTGGTTCGGTCAAGGCCGCCACGGATGCTGGAGCATCGGCGGCACGCCGCGTCGGCGAGCTGATTGGCGTCCACGTGATTGCGCGCCCGGCCGACGATCTCGAAAAAGTCTTTCCAATCCGCTAGCGGCCGCTCTCTCGATTCCACGCAGCCAGCAGCTCGCCTTTTTGTATCTTCCCCAGCGCCGTCCGCGGCAGTGTCGCGACCGCCACGAAGTGCCTCGGCACTTTGAACGAGGCAAGGCGTTCGCGGCAGTGCGCGTCGAGACTCGCACCGTTCATCGTCGACGACGCGTGCGGAACGACGAACGCCACGGGGACTTCGCCGCGCAGCGTATCTGCGACGCCCACGACCGCAACTTCGGCGACATCGCCGTGTTCCGCGAGCACTTCCTCGACTTCGCGTGGGTAAATGTTGAATCCACCGGAGATGATGAGCTCGTGCGCACGTCCCTGCAGTGTCACGTACCCACCTTCGCCTCGTACGCCGAGGTCGCCCGTGTGGAACCACCCGTCTCTCATCGCAGCGGCGGTCGCGTCGGGCCGGTTCCAGTAGCCGGCACACAGGGCCGGCGATCGTACGAGCAGCTCCCCCGTCTCACCGTCGGCGACGTCCGCGCCGGATCGATCGGCGATGCGGACTGACACACCGGGAAACGGGTGACCCACGGTGCCCGGACGGCGCTCCCCTGCGTACGGGTTGCCGAGCAGCATCAACGTCTCGCTCATCCCGTACCGCTCGAGGATGCGATGCCCGAATCGCCGCTCGAATTCTGCGAACACGGCGGAGGCCAGCGGAGCGGATCCAGAAACGAAGAGCCGGGCCGTGCGGCCGATTCGACGCGCAACCTCCTCGGGCATCTCGAGCATGCGCACGTATATCGTGGGCACGCCAAAGAACAGCGTGGGCGCAAAATCCAGGAATTCAGCCGCGGCGGTCGTGTGATCGAATCGCGGCAACAGGCGGAGCAGGCCGCCTGTGGCAAGCCACGAGTGGATGCCATTGCCGAGTCCGTGCACGTGGAAGAGCGGCAATGCCAGCAGGTGCCGATCGGACTCGGTGATCTGCCAGCACGTCACGATGTTCGCGGCGTTTGCGGCCAGATTGTTGTGCGTAAGCACCGCGCCTTTTGCGAGTCCTGTAGTACCCGAGGTGTAGATGATGCACGCCGGATGCTCGCCGTGGGTCAGAGTCGGAAGAGCATCGGCCGGCTTCGTCGAGGCAGACATCGTCAGGTCATCAACGGACCAATGC
>JBKPMA010000276.1:0-8548 GCA_046731935.1 Acidobacteriota bacterium | reverse complement strand
TCTCATGGCAGCCGAGGATGGCGAGCACCGTGCCGCTGTACCAGAACCCTGCGAGGATGGCGCTCGGCGTGATGGAGGGCGCATGACCCGCAAAGCCTGCGGAAAATGACAGATAGTGGCCCACACCACAGCCGGTCGTCGTCAACACCGTGGCTAGAAAAAGGACCAGGTGGACCCATGGCCGACTCGAGCGCGGACGCGCCCTGTCCTTGGCAGGGATCCAATCGCGATCAATCGTGGGTGGCAGCGACGCCCAGTCTTCGCCTGGTCGCACGAGCGATCCTGGCGGAGCCGGCACGCGTTCGGAATCGTGCACGCGGTATATCCGGGTGGTCGAACCAGCTAGCTGATATTCTGGAGGTCTTTCCCGGGCTTGAACCGAATCGTGCGTCCCGGCGGGATGCGCACTTCCTTGCCGGTCCTGGGGTTGCGGCCGATTCCGCGTTTCCGCGGCTTGACCTGAAACACACCAAAGCCGCGGAGCTCGATTCGATCGCCGCGCTGCATGGACACACGCATGGCATCGAACACCGCATCCACCGCCAGCTCGGCTTTGACTTTCGTGATGTCCGCGATTTTCGAGACCTCGTTCACGATGTCGAGCTTGATCATGCGGACGGCTCCTCGGGAAACGTTAACTATCATAAAAAGCTGGACTTACGCTGTCAAGCCGAGTTCGCCCATCTCCCGTAACCCACTGATTCCCGCGCCGGCACATTTTGGCGGAGATTCGGACTGATCCGTGGCACGCCGCCTGCCCCTCGTCGTGCTCGTCGGACGGCCCAACGTGGGCAAGTCCACACTGTTCAACCGCATCGCCGGCACGCGCCGCTCGATCGTGACGCCGGTTGCCGGCACGACACGCGATGTGATCGAGCATCCGGTCACGTGGGAACAGGTCGACTTCTCGTTGCTCGACACAGGAGGCCTGTTCGGCGCGAGTGAGGATCCGCTGCACGCACTCGTCGTAGAGCGTGGCCGCAAAGCGTTGAAGCAAGCGGACCTTATCGTTGTCGTCTTCGACGGACAGGAGGGCCTCGTCCCCGGCGACCGCGAGATCGTTCAGCAGGTGCGAACACTCGACGTGCCCGTCGTCGTGGCCGTGAACAAGACCGACGTCAAGCGCGCTCGAGAGGGCGTCACGCAGTTCTACGAGCTCGGACTGGACCCGATCTTCGAGGTGTCAGCAGAGCATGGGACCGGCGTCGGCGAACTACTCGATGAGGTCGTTCGTCGCCTGCCAGCGGCCGTGCGCTCGCGCACGCGCGCGGCCTTGCCGCCGCCTCCGACAGAGAGCGACGCGCCCCAAACGTCGCAGGCACCGACAGAAGTCGGCGTGGCGATCGTCGGACGCCCCAATGCGGGTAAGTCATCGCTCGTCAATCGCTTGCTGAAAGAAGAGCGAATGATTGTGAGCGAGGTGCCGGGGACCACGAGAGACACCGTGGACTCGCTGATGCGGTGGCATCGCCGGGATTTCCGTATCGTCGATACCGCGGGCATCCGGCGGCCGGGACGAGTCAGCCGGGGAGGACAGGTCGAAACGATGAGCGTGCTGCTGGCGCGGCGCGCAATTGAGCGCGCGGACGTGGTCGTCCTGGTAATCGACGCCAGCGCCGGTGTCACCGACCAGGACGCTGCGATTGCGGGCGAGGCCGACAAAGCAGGACGCGGCATCATCATTGTCGCGAACAAGTGGGACCTCATGAAGGGGCGCGGACCGGAGTACTCCAAGGAGTTCGACGAGGAGTTACGCCGGCAGCTCAAGTTCCTGGACTACGCGCCGGTTCTTCACATCTCGGCTGCGACGGGTGAGCGCACGCCCAAGCTGCTCGAAGCGATCGATCGCGTTGCCGAGGCTCGTCACAAGCGTGTGCCGACGGGGGAGCTGAACCGCTATATCGCAACGATCACTGCGGCGCATCCTCCGGCAAGTCCGGGGCGCCGCGAAGTGCGAATCATGTACGCCGCGCAGACCAACGTCGCCCCGCCCACGTTCGTTTGCTTCACCAACGTGGCCACGACGCTGCACTTCTCGTACATCCGATTTCTCGAGAACCGCCTCAGGGACGCGTTCGGCTTCGCCGGAACGCCCATCAGGATTCAAGTCCGGAAGCGGGAGCGCTGACCGTGGCGTTGATGGCCGTGACGGTGAGAGAGCGATGGGGCGGCCTGGGATGGCCCTTTTTCGCGTGCTATACTTCCGGGTCGGCCCGGACCCAGACGGCGCCAGAGGCTTGAACCGCGAACGTGGCTGAGCCTACTCCCGAGACCACGAAGCGCGCGCTGTTACGGGCGCCTGAGGTCTGTGACCTCGCCAAGGTGCAGCCGTACGTGCTGCGCTCGTGGGAGAAAGAGTTCCCCGACCTTGGCGTGACGCGATCGGCGGGTGGTCCGCGGTTCTATCGCCGAGCCGACGTCGAGCGCGTCCTCCGGATCAAACAGCTGGTCTTCAGCGAGGGCCTGACGCTCTCGGGCGCGCGGCGGCGGCTCGAAGAAGAGCGTGCGGGTGAGCCAGAGGACGACCTGCCGTTCGAGGACGTTGTCGTCGTGCCGCCTGCGGGGCTGCCGAACGCCCGCGCGCGGATCGACGAGGTGAAGCAGGGTCTGCGGGCGATTCTGCAGATGCTGTCGCGGCACTTCGAGCCTGCAGGATCGCCGGGCAACGGGCATCCGGCCGCCGCGTCAGCGCCTGCGCCGGCGGTCGAACCGATGCTGCCGATGGACGACGGGCCGGCCGCGCCTGCGCCGGCGAAGAAGGGCGGACGCTCGCGGCGCCAGCCGCGCTGAGTCCACTCGAGCACGACCCCGTTTCGGGATGTAGCGCAGCCTGGCTAGCGCGCCTGCTTGGGGTGCAGGAGGTCCCGGGTTCGAATCCCGGCATCCCGACCACTTCCTCTCACAAGACCGTTGGGCTCTGGGCTGTTGGCGTCACGCTTCGGGCACGTACCGCGCGTCCGCGCCTGCAGCACCTCCCGACCGCACCTTCCGACCGCACCTTGCGTCCGCACCTTCTGCGGAACCCTCCGTCCGCACCTACCGTCGATGATCCGCGTACCAGTCGCGCCACGCTACGGCATCGTGAGGTAACGACTGGCCCGTGATGTCACGCAGCGCCTGGAACACCCACCCGCGCGTCCGCTCGTCCAACGATCCGTCATCTGCAAAGTTCAGCAGGGCAGGGACGGCGGTCATCCGCTGCGACGCGCTGAACATGCCCGATTGTGCGAGGCCGCACGCCGCGCGCTCACGAACCACCGGCGACGGATCATCGTGCAGGACGAGGAGAAGCGGCGCAATCGACCGGTCGCTTGCAAGGAACGCGAGCCCTTCAGCCGCCCAGGATCTGACCGTCTCGCTATCGTCGTGCAGACTGCTCGAGAGAATGTCGAACACGCGGGATGGCTCGACTCCGCGATTCCCGATGAGGGCAGCGTCCCACATCGCATTGATGCGTGTGGCCTCGTCGCCGCTCCGGGCGAGCGGCTCCAGACGATCGATCGTGGCTGGTTCCTTCAGCAGGTTGCGCGCGGCAATATCCACTTCGACGGCCGCGACTCGCACGGTCACATCGTTCGAGTTGATCGCCGTCATGAACAACTCGTTCAGGCGGCCCTTCATCACGATGTTGCCGCGCCACGCGTGCAGGCGGTCAGCGATCTGGTCGTTGGCGCCGCGATAGTGATTGACGGATCGCTCCAGCAGCAACTCGGCCTGTGCCTGCGGCGAAGTGCGGTCGAGCGTTTCGATCTCGTGCTCCGAGAGTACGTTCGCGGAGGCGGCCACGGGCGGCTGCGTGAGACCGATGATGCGCGCAAACGGTTCCCACGCCGCGCGCAGCGATCCCGTGCCGGCGGCGACACCCCCGAGCACGAATGCGATCACCAGCAGCACCTTCGTGCGCGAGGCGGCACTCAGCATGGCGAATAAGAAAGTGCAAGCCAGGTGCCCGTGCGAAAAGATGCAGCGCGCGGAAACGTCGCCGCCAAATCGTCCCTGCGCGACGCGGAAGGGCACAGCGCATGACACTTTCCGCGCCGTCGAGCCCTCAGGCCCTCGCGCCCTGAAGCTCTCACGCCCCGTGCCCCTCAGGCCCTCGAGCCCTCTTCCTTGCCCCTTTCCCCTTGCCCCGCTCCCCTAGTAAGTGGCCCGTCCTCCACTCACATCGAAAACCGCCCCCGTCGCGAACGAGTTCTCCTGCGACACGAGCCATGCAACCATCGAGGCGAGCTCGTCGGCCTGAAGAAACCGTGCGCGCGGGATCTTCGAGAGCATGTAGTTGATGTGCTGCTCGGTCATCTGTTCGAAGATGCGCGTCCGCACGGCAGCTGGCGTGACGCAGTTCACCGCGATGTCGTAGCCGGCCAGCTCTTTGCCGAGCGACTTGGTCAAGGCGATCACGCCGGCTTTCGCGGCGCTGTACGCGGACGCGTTGGGATTGCCTTCCTTGCCGGCGACCGACGCGACCGACACGATGCGTCCGTAGTTCTGTCGTATGAAGGTGGGCACGACAGCACGGCAACAGAGATAGACGCCCACCAGATCGATCTCCACCACTTGCCGCCATGCATCCGGCGGATATTCCCACAGCGTCATGTTCGGACCCGAGATGCCGGCGTTCGCCACGAGGATGTCGAGTCCGCCCAGGGCAGCGGTGGTTTCTTCAACGGCGCGGGTGACGTCCTCTTCTTTCGTGACGTCCACAGTAGCGGCATGCGTCCACCCGATGGATTTTAGTTCCTTCGCGGTTGCATCCGCGAGGGTGCGATCGCGGTCCCACAGTGAGACTGACGCACCCGAAGCGAGCAAGCGCTCAGCGATCGCACGGCCGAGGCCCTGCGCACCGCCCGTCACGACGGCGCAGCGGCCGGCGAGGTCGATAGTATTCATGCCGACATGCTAGCGGAAATTTCGGACTGCGGATTTCGGACTGCGGGATTTGCCTTACGACGTTCGACGTTGGAACTTGGAAGCTGGGAGTTGACCGAACGCCCCGCGTCTATGCCGCCTTGTCCTTGTTCGCGGTAGCGACGACATTCGCGAGGGCGGCCTCGAGCGCAGCGGCGGTAATCGGCTTGGCGAGAAACGCGTCCATGCCCGACGCGTAGCATCGGTTGCGGTCCTCGGTCAGCACGCTCGCCGTGAGCGCGAGAATCGGGACGCGTTGCCCTTCCGCCTCGAGAGATCTGATCTGGATCGTCGCGTCGCAGCCATCGAGCTTTGGCATGTGGCAGTCCATGAGGATGACGTCGAACTGGCCTTCTCGCGCACGCTCGACCGCGGCCTCACCGTCTGCAGCCAGCACGCAGCTGTGCCCCAGGCGCTCCAACAGACTCTTCACGACGAATTGATTCACCCGGTTGTCCTCAGCGACGAGTACGCGCAGCGCCTCGCGGCGCGCAGCCTGATCGGGTGCGCCTGGATGGGCCGGAAGGGCGGTCACCGACGAGACGGGCAGCACGAGCTCGAACCAGAACGTGGTTCCCACGCCCACCGTCGACTCGACACCGATGGTGCCGCCCATCAGCTCGACAATCCTCCGGCAGATCGACAGACCCAGACCGGTTCCGCCGAATCGGCGAGTCGTCGAGACGTCAGCCTGCTCGAACGGCTTGAAGATGCGTTCCAGGGCGTTGTCGGGGATGCCGATGCCGGTATCGATGATCCGGACGCGAATACCGAACTGATCGTCCGCGACGGTGGCACCGCTCGCGTCCACGGTGGCCGTAATCGTACCGGTCTCTGTGAACTTGACGGCATTGGCCAGAAGGTTGAGCAGCACCTGGCGGACACGCGAGGGATCACCGACGAAATGCGTGGGCACGCTGTCGTCAACCGTCCAGACCATCGAGACGCCTTTGCGCCCCGCCGCCGGCTCCACGACGCGGACCGTCCGCGCGAGCTCGTCACGCAGTGCGAAGGGCTGCGACTCGAGCTTCATCTCGCCCGACTCCACTTTCGACAGGTCGAGGACGTTGTCGATGATGTGCAGGAGGTGATGCGCTGAGTCGTGCACGGTCGTGGACCACTGACGCTGCTCGTCCGTCAGGGTCGTCGTGAGCATCAAATCGCTCAGACCAATGATGCCGTTGAGCGGCGTACGGATCTCGTGGCTGGTGTTGGCGAGGAACGCCGACTTGGCCACCGACGCCTGTTCGGCCGCGTGGGCGAGCCGCGCCGCGTGTGCCATCGACACCGTCAGCTCCGCGCTAACCCGTTCGGCCTCCGCCTGATTGTCCAGGGCCCGTGCGGCGCCATAGATGCTGGTGGCGCACAGGAACGCCAGCAGTAATCCGGTGGACAGAATCCAGAGCGGCATCGGCGATCGCAGTTCGTCCACGACCGACACGGTCGGCCACGCTCGAACAGTCCAGGGCTCTCCACGAATCGTGATCGTCTCGGTACCGCCGAATTCACTTTGCGCGAATCTGAGCGACTCGTCGTACACGACGCTGTCGTCGTTGAACACCGCGACGACGTAGCGTCGCGAGCGCAGCACCTCGCCGAGCAGTTCGTCGAGACGTACGGTGGCACCGAGCAGGCCAATGAGCCGCCCCTCACGAATGAGCGGCAGTGCGACGACGAGCGCGTGGCCGCTGTCTCCGACACCCATTGGGCGGGAGAAGTTCGCGGTCCGCAGCACCTGCGCCTCACGCAAGGTCTGCTGGCGCGCCACGATCAGTTCCGGCGCATTCGCCTGCAGGCGTTCCACCTGCACGTGGCGCTGGACGACGCCGTCGCTGTCGGCCCAGAACAGCTCCATCATGGCGTGGCGCGAGTCGGCGACCAGGCCCGCAGTCGTCCGGTCCCACTCGGCAGGCGACGAGCCGAGCGTCAGATCGCCGGCTGCCTGCTCGAGCCGCTCGACGATGCCGCGAAGTTCACGGTCGACGAGTTGGGCGGCGGATTGCGCCTCGTACGTCGCGAGCTGCCGCACGTGGCTGTCGCCCTCGTTGCGCGCCGCCATCGCCTGCCACAGTGCCAGGGACAGGAACACGCAGCCGGCTATTACAGGCGTCGGCCGCCACCGGACGGCTGTCACCACCGTGCGCGTAATGAGGTTCTGGCGACGCCCTGCCGACACCGGCGTCGCCGTGCCGTCAGGCGCGTCAAGGAAGTCTGTGAAGAGTCGCGCCACAGTAGATGAGCCGAGCAGAGGTGAGCAACCCGCGTGCCGCGAGTCACCGCGGGTCCCGCGGTCCAATCCAGTCAACAATTTGGGCGCTGGTTGGACTACCATGTGGGGGCCCGCTCCCCTTGAGGTCTGCCGGTCGGCGTACACATCGCCCGAGTGTGTCGCCTCGTCGTGCCGGCCCGACGCGAACGCTGTGACGGAAACACCAGATCGCCTGATCCTCCACCGTGCACGACTGGCGGCGAAGCAGTCGCTCGACGACCTCGCCCTGGCCACGTGCATTGCGCCAGCGCTCCTGCGCGCGATGGACAACGGACAGTTCCATCGCTTGCCTGCAGGACTCTATGCCCGCGCCTACGTCCGCTCGGTCGCGGTCGCCCTCGGCCTCGACCCAGAAACGACGCTCACCGAGCTGCTGCCGCTGCTGCCGGGCCTCGACTCCGTAGCGAGTGCGGCTCCCGTGCCTGCCGCGCCTGGCGCAGGCTCCACGAGGCCCGCGGTGGATCCACCGATCCCTGCCGCGACGGCATGGTCGAGTGGACACGACGACGATTGGCGGCGCTTTGGCGGGAGTCTCCTGGACGGGCTCGGGATGTTGGCGCTGCAGGTGCTCACCGCGGGTCTTGCCGCCCTTGCGGCCGGCGTTGGGCTCGGGCAGTTCGTGCAATCGGCATGGCCCGCATTGATTTTGCTGTGGCTGATCACCTCGACGTCGTACTTCATCGTGTTTGCCGGGGTGAGCGGGCTGACGCTAGGCGATCGTTTGTGCGGCGTGCGGCCACCTCGCGAGAGTCCTCAGACAGGCGGTCAGGTCGTCCGGCGCGCCTGGGACGTGTTCCTGGCGAAATCGTCGATTGTCGTGGACCTGGCGCAGCGGTCGGACGCGTGGCCCGGCGTGCAGGCGATCAAGAGCTCGGACTAGCGTTCCAGTTTATCGACCGGATGCCGATTGTGGTCGGAAGGGAGGGGCAGGTTTGGCTCGAGTGATCCGATTCGATCCCAGCTACCAGCCGTCGGACTTGCCGTGGGACCGCTTCCCGCGGTTCGAGGAGGTGGGCGCCCAGATCGACGCACAGGCGGGACGCGTCTTTGACACCGCCACCTCGCTGGCGGCCAGCAGCGAACTCTACGCGCGTCTCGAGGCGCGGCTGGCGCCCGAGGACCGTCCGCTGCTTCGTGAGTTCTACGAGGCCATCTGCTCGCATCAGGAGCACTACGAGCGAGCGGCGTACCTCGTGGGCCTCCGCGCCGGCTGCGGGAAACTCGAAGGGCTGCCACCGATCCTCTCCGACGATCGTGGCGGACGCCTCGACGATGAACCCGAGCCCGCCTAGCGTCCCGTCACGTCATCGGTCCACCCCGCCTCGAGCATCCGCTGCCTCACCGCCTCCGCGTCGGCCAGCGCCTCATCCC
>JBKPMA010000275.1:0-7885 GCA_046731935.1 Acidobacteriota bacterium | reverse complement strand
CGGTGGCACTTGTCGTGTGCTTGTTACCGGCGTTTCGTGCGCGCGCGGTGGATGTGATGGAGGCGCTCCGCCAGGACTAAGCGGCCCGCCACCGCATATCGGTGTCATTTGAATAGGCGCTACAATCCGCAGCCGGAGAATTCGGCCTCGCTCGCGACGTTGGAGACGCAAGCGACGGCTGCCAGGCCGGGTGACACACATGCGAAGGGTACTCGCAGCCGCCGCGCTGTTGCTGATCGCCGTACATCCATCGCTGGCTGGAGACCGCGTCGACGACTTGCTGTCGCGGCCCGTGTCGCCGGGTGCGCTCGTGCTGCTTCTGCCGAGCAGCCGCGACGCGCGTGTCACAGCGCGCTGGATCGAGTCGCTCGCGAACGGCGACCCGCGCGTGCGTCTCCTCGCGGCGCGACTCCTCGCTCAGAGCCACCCGCCGAGCGCTGTCGATCCATTGCAGAAGGCGCTCAGTGTCGAGACCGACCATTTCGTCGCCGCTGAACAGGCGCGGACGCTTCTCGAGACTGCGCCCGACGCGGACGCCGCGGTGATCGAGGCGGCCGTGCGCTTGAAGGACAATGGGCTGGCCGCCACGCTCGGCCGCGTGCTGGGAGCGCGAGCACTCGGGACGTTCGATCGTGTCAGGCAGCGGTGTGGATCGCCGGCAGGCGCCGCGCTGGTCGGTGCGATCGTCGAGATGACGCCGGCCGCGCTGAGTACACTCCCGCCGGCAGTCGTCGAAGACGATGCGGCGCTCGAGGCTGCGCTGGTCGCGGCGATCATGCTACGAACGGCCCCGCAGGGGGATTGGATAACGAATGTGCTGGGCGGTCGCAGCACGATGCTTCGCACCCTGGCGTGGTGGTCAATCGCGATAGGCGTGGATGCTGAATCAGTCGCCGATCGAGTCAAGACCGCATCGAACGCAACGGTCGACGAGGAATCCCCCGCGCTGCACCTGGGTCGTGTGCTGGCCTTGCGGGCGATCGGACAAACGGTCAAGGACGACGTCATTCAGCTGATGACGCAGGCGGCGACAGACCAGCAGTTGCCCGAGTCGGCCGACCGCAATACGTGACGGCGCCGTCAACAGGCTGCTCTCCGATCGTGAGCGCGAGAGCGCGCCGTCGGCATTTCGCGGGGAGCGTGTGCCGCCTCAACCTCCGGCACCAGGCTCTCCGCCGGCCACGTACAACCAGATGCGCATAATAGATGGATTGCCGCGTGGACTGATCACCGACGCGATGGCCGTGTCTGGCTGCAAGCTGAATCCGCGCGACGCGCTCGCGGCTGCGCTCGTCACGTATGGATCGACCGGGCAACCGTCGAAGTTGGCGTTGGCGGCGTCGGACCTGTCTCCAGATTGTCGCGATGCGGTGCAGGCCCTGGTAATCGCCAGTCTGTTGGGTCAGGCGGGCTCGTCGTCACCAGATTCCACTGACGCGGTGTTGGTGCCGCTCGTGCCAGAGTTCGACCAGTGTGTCGATCCATTGAGCGACAGCATCGACGGCAAGCAGCAGATGCACCTGGCACCGCTCAGGGTCGGAGGATCCATCAAGCCGCCGGCCAAGACGAGAGACGTCCGCCCTACCTATCCCCATGAGGCGCAAGCGCGCCATATCACCGGCATGGTGATCGTCGAAACGACGATCTCGGCAGAGGGATGCGTCAGCCGCGCAGCCATTGTGCGCGGTGTTCATCCATTGCTCGATGTCGAGGCGCTGCGATCGGTGATTCAGTGGAAGTTCGCGCCGACGCTGGTGGACAACACACCGCATCCGGTGCTGATGACCGTCACGGTTCAGTTCACTCTGCAGTGAACGCCGAACGATGGCGAGCTATCGGGGTGGCGTCAGGGGAGGCCCGACGCGATGCCACCACGCGCCCTCACGGATCTCCTCGACGAGACCATCCGGCATCAGCCGCCACAGTCGTTCTGCCAGCAGCTCCAACGGCAGCTCAGTCGGGATGACGGCGCGCTCGTAGGCGTGATCGTATCGTCGGTCCTGTGAAGGCGCGTCGATTCCCGCGTTGGAACGTTCAGTCGTGCGCTCCATGAGAGCCCTCGCTGTGCAGAGTCTGTGCCGAGCCGAGTGGGCGCCGAGTGCGGCCCAAACACTCGCACTGCCGGACGAGTGCTGTCAAGGTGAGACATGCGTCTGGCTGAGGCTGTCGCGAATTGTGTGAGAATTACAAGACCTTGCGCGGAGGGATGGCCGAGTGGTCGATGGCGGTGGTCTTGAAAACCACTGTACCCGGAAGGGTACCGGGGGTTCGAATCCCTCTCCCTCCGCCAGCCTTTGCCAGACGCTCGCGTTGCTCGCGGCTTCGGCTGGCAAGCCGCGGGCACGAGTCCCCTTCCTCTTTCTGAGGCGAAGTCGAGTCCCATGAGTAATGCGATTCGCAACCTCCGCTTCGCCATTCGCTCGCTCGCGCACGCCCCGTCATTCACCCTCGGCGTCATCATCGTTCTCGCGGCGGGCATCGGACTCGCCGTCGCCGTCTTCACCATCACGCATGCCGTCCTCCGGCAGCCGCTGCCGGTCACCGATCAGGATCGCCTTGTCGTGCTCTGGGGCGGCACCGGGCAGAGCGTCCGTCAGTGGCCGCTCGAGGCGGAACACTTCGAGCGGTATCGCAGGCAGGCTCGGATGCTCAGCGGCGTCGCAGGCGTGCTGAGCGCGACCGGGTGGCCGCACGCCGTTCGCGACGGCAGCCGTCCGTTGACACTGAGCCTCGCACACGTGAGCGGAAACTTTTTCGATGTTCTCGGATCGACGCCCGCAGCGGGACGTTTCCTTCGGCCCGAAGACGATGTGCCGGGTGCGGCGCCCGTCGCGATCATCAGCACACCGCTTCTGAATCGCGCCTTTGGCGGACGAACCGACGTGATCGGCCGCCGGCTCGTCGTGCCCGCACGCGGCCTCACGTATACGATCGTGGGCGTCGCGCCAGCCGGGCTCGACTATCCCATCGGCGCCGACATGTGGGTGCCGCGTGTCGGCACTCAGGTCACTGAAGTCGTGCCCGTGGGACGTCTCGCGTCAGGCGTGAGCGCGGCCCAGGCCGCGAGTGAGCTGCGAACGTCGTTCCAGCACGAATCGTCCGAGCAGGTGCGCCAGCTTCAAGCGACGGCGCGTCCGCTCGCCGACTACATCGTCGGGGATGTCAGACCGGCGTTATGGATGTTGTCTGGAGTGGCCGCACTGCTGCTGGCCATCGCGTGCATCAACGTGGCGAGCCTGCTCGTCATTCGCGCGTCCGGCCGGATCCGAGACACAGCTATTCGCCGCGCGCTCGGTGCTGCGAAGCACGATATCGTGCGCCACGCGCTCCTCGAGACCACGCTGCTCGCGATAGCTGCGGGAGCGCTCGGTACGTGCCTGGCCTGGGCGTTCGTCCGCGTGGCCGTGACGATGGCACCAGCCGATCTGCCGCGTCTGGATCAGATCAAGCTGACGGGACTGCCCGTTGGCATCGCACTACTCGTGACGGCTGCCTCTGCGCTTGTGTTTGGCGTCGGACCCGCGATCTGGGCCGCGCGCGATTCGCCGGTATCCTTGCGAACCAACGAGCGGACGGCAACGGCGGGCAAGTCAGCGCGGTCCACTCAGGACCTGCTCGTTGCGCTGCAACTCGCGCTCGCGATTGTCGTGCTCGCTGGGGCAGGACTTCTGGGCCGGAGCCTCATTCGTCTCGTTAACGCGCCGACCGGATTTGCTGCCGCTCACCTGACCGTCGTCGAGTTGTCGTGGCCGCCAGACAAGTTCGCGACGCCAGCGACGGTCGGATCGATGTTCGATCGGCTCGTAGCCCGGCTGGAGGCGCTGCCAGGCGTGAGCCTGGCGGTACCGGTGAACATCGGCCCGTTCACAGGGGCTGCCGCCGGCTGGGACGGGTGGTTCGTTCCCGAAGGACAACCAGAGGGGGCGACACATCCGGTCTTCACGCTCGCCGCTGTCGGCACGTCGTATTTTCGCGCGATGGGCACGCCGCTCATTCGGGGGCGCGACTTCATAGACGCCGATCGCGAAGATGCCCTGCGAGTAGCGGTCGTCAGCGAGGCCGTTGCAAATCAGTTCTGGCCCGGCATCGATCCCATCGGCAAGCGCGTGGCATTCGGTGGCGATACGGCGGCCGATCGCTGGTGGACCATCGTCGGTCTCGTGCCCGACACGCGCTACCGGGCGCTGCGCGTGCAGGCGCCGACGGTGTACGTGCCCTATCGCCAGATGGGCGGCGCGAGCACGATGGTCACGTCGCTCGTGGTCCGGACGCGCACTGACAGCGCCGCGTCGCTTGCCGCGCTTCAGCGGGCCGCGTGGGAGATCGATCCGGATATTGCGGTGATGAGCGCGGAGCGGATGGATGCTCTGCGGGCGAATCAGCTGCAGACGCCGAGACTCAACGTGTTTCTGCTGGTCATGTTCGGGGTTGGAGCGCTGATGCTTGCGAGCGTGGGCCTCTACAGCACACTGTCGAATGTCGTGCGCCTGCGGATGCGCGAGCTGGCCATCCGTCAAGCCGTGGGCGCTTCGCCCTCCGCTATCCGGCACCTCGTACTGAAGCACGCGATCGTCCTGGCGATCGCAGGCACCGTGCTGGGCGTTACCGCCGCCGCCGCGGGCGGTCGCGCGATCGAATCGATGCTGTTCGAGATCAGTCCCACCGATCCGATCACGCTGACTGCTGCGACCCTGGTGCTCGTCTGCGCAGCGCTCACTGCCGCGTACTTGCCCATGAAGCGTGCGACGCGCGCCGACGTCGTCGTTCTCCTGCGCACGGACTGACCGACGCGGCCTCCCGATTGTTCAGACCGCGGCCGCCACGCCCTTGTACGCGCGAATGGCCTGCGCGCTGTCGCTGTATTCCTTGAAGTCGACAACCTTGCCGTTCTCGAGCGTGAACACCATCACCCAGCTGCTCGACAGCTGACCGCCGCTCGGCTTCATCTTCGCGGAATAGCGACCGAGCGCGACGACGATGTTGCCTTGCGCCACGAAGGTCTCCGGCGCGAATTCAGTGAAATCGGTGGTGTCGGCGACCTGCTTGAAGAATTCAGCGACTGCTGCGCGTCCTCTCCGAATCCCTGACTGCGGCAAGACGCCTTCCGTGCCGATGACGCCGTGCCACACCACGTTGTCGCCGAGCGAATCCAGAATGGCCTTGATGTCGCCTCGACCGAACGCCGCGAACGCGTCCTTGATGACCTGAGTGTTCTGTGCTTCGGACATCTCGTTCTCCTTCCGTCGTGACCTACGGTGCTCGTCGTCGAACGGATTGCTGCTAGCGCGTGACCGAGAACCGCTCTTCGTGCAGCACGGTTCCGTCGGCGGCCAGCAGCTCGACGCGCCAGTTTCCTGCTCGTTCCGGACCGATCGTCGTCCGGCTGTAGGTGCGGTACCCGCTGTTGTTGGCCCGCACTCGCAGTGCGACGCTCTGAAGAAGGCGGTCGTCGAAATACCAGCGGTGCTCGATCGTCGTGTCCGCCGGGCACGTCACCTTCGTGTAATAGAAAATGACGCCCGCTGCGACCCGGTCGGACGCCGGCGTGCAGTTCCAGCTGCCCCTTGGCGTCAGAGGACGGCACAGCTGAGCGCTTACCAGGGTCACCGCCGCATCGGCGGACTTGGCGGCGGGCCGCGTCTGCTTTGGCGCCGGCGCGGGAGGACTCGATTCCTTCAACTGCGGCTGCGGGTCGACTGGTGCCGCGGCCGGCGGCGCCGGGGATGCCTGCTCCGCAGCGGCCGTCGCAGGAGGCGTAGCCGAAGGTTGTGTCGGAGCCGGCTGCGCGGGCGCGGGTTCCGCAGGCGTTGGAGCTGGCGCCGACGCGGAGGGCGCTGCCGTTGCGGGCTCCTCCCGTGCCGACCGTGACGCCATCATCGTCCACACGCCGCCGACGATGAGTGCAGCGAGCACGATCGCGGCGATGACGAGGAAGCGCGGCGAAGTGGAGGGTTCCACCGCTGAGAGTGGCGCTGCAGCCGGCACCGGATCGCGTTTGGGCTGCGCTGGCGGACGATGTTGTGCCGGTCGCGGTGCCGCAGGCAGTGGTGCTGCCGCGGCAGGAGCAGCCGGCGGTGGTGCTGCCGCTGCAGGAGCAGCTGGCGGTGGTGCTGTGGCTGCGGGAGCGTCTGCTTTCCTGGGCGGCCACGACGCCTTCGGTTGTGGGTCGACGGCGGCGCCCGGCGCAACCGCTGGGGCTGGTACGGATCGTTCGAACGGGATGCCGCGCGCGTCACAGAAGTCGCGGAGGTTCTTGGCGCTCATCACGACGAACGGATGATCCGGCTGCAGGACACCACTCGCGATCGCGTACGCACGGCGATACCATCGCTCCGCGTCGGCAGGTCTGTTCAGCCGTTCCGCCACGACGCCGAGGTTGTTCAGCGTGTTGGCCAGATCGGGATGCGCCGGGCCGAGAACGGCCTCCTGCAGCGCCAGGCCGCGACGCAACTCGCGCTCAGCCGACACAAAATCGCCGGCGCCAGCGGCGTGCGCTGCCGCCTCCATCACGGATGACACATCTTGCGGATCGGACATGCGGGGACGCCTCGTTCGCGGGTCCCACTATACGGTTTGGCGTTCGAAGGGGGGAAGACTCTTATCGTGGCGAGCCCAGCCACAGTCAGGAGACGGCTAGCGCGCGCCGCTGAGATCGGCGTGGAACACCGTGTCTACGACCTGGCCGTTCCGACCGAGCGGCGCAAGGGCACGGCCGTTCACGATGACCGCAATCGCCGCCGCGTCGCCGACGCGAAGTTCGATTTCCCGATTGGCGTTCCGGGAGAGCTCCTCGCCTTCCGCCAACGTCTTAGTTTCGGTGCGGCCATCCACCACGAGCCGCAGCCAGCACTGGCGGTTCGCCTTCAACGTCACCGCGAGCGGCGCCGACGGCGCGGCTACTGCGGGCGGTGGCGCGGGCGACGGCTGACGGGCCTCGGTCGTACCCGAGGCGACAGGCTTCGCTTTGGGCTTCGGCGTTTGTGCTGCCGGCTTGAGGTCGGCAGCCGGCGGTGCTTCCGCTACCTTGCCGATGCGAGGAAAGGCGAGTGCCGCAGCGGTGCTGACGGCCAGCACGACGCCTGCCGCGGCGACCCACCACGCGCGGTTGGAACGCGGCGCCTCGCTCTCGGTTGACTCCGCGGCTGACTCGCTCAAGTCCGCAGATTCCTCCGCGAGGGGCGCATCCAGCACGTTCGCCGTTTCCGCCCCGGACTCCTCGGCGCTCAGAGTGTCGATCGCGGACAGACCCAGTACTGACATCGGCTGCACCGTCAACCCGGGCGCGACCGCGGGGGTCGCGACCACGGGCGGTTCGACGACGGGTGTCGTGACGGCGGCGGGTACGGCCGCGACCATTCGCACCGACGGCGCCGCTGGTGCGGCAGCTGCCGGCTTGGTAACGACCTGACCGGCGCGACGCGACAATCCATCGATCAACTCGGTCAGCCCGCTGGCGGCAATCGAGCGCCGTGCGACGAGGGCCCGGACTTCCTCGACCATTTTGACGCGCTGCGCTTCGGCGCTGGCGAGGAGCGCGCGAGCGCGCTCGTCCGCTTTTCGTTCGATTTCGGCGACATCCTTCGCGGTGGCTTCGAGGCGGACGCGAGCGTCTTCTTCGGCGGCGACGAGCAGGCGGGTCACGGTGCGCTCTTGGTCCTGGAGCCGTCTAAGCTCAGCCGCTGTCTGATCCAACTGCTGGCGCAAAGACTCGACGTCGGCGTGCGCCTGTTCGTAATCGGGCGCCGTAGCTTGCAAGAATGACAAGACTTCGGTCTCGTCGAGCCCCCGCATGGCCCGTCCGAACGAATGATGGCGCAGGTCGAGGCCCCTGTTCCGCACTGGCGTCCTCCGAAGAATCCGAAGAACTTATCGGCCGGTCTGCAGG
>JBKPMA010000274.1:0-6220 GCA_046731935.1 Acidobacteriota bacterium | reverse complement strand
ATTCCGCACACGGACTGTATTTCGATCCCGAAAAGATCCTGCTGGATCCATACGGGAAGTGCGTCGCGGCACCTCCAGGCCGCAGCCGCGACGCGGCGGCGCAGGCAGGCGACAACGCGGCGCAGGCGTTCAAGAGCGTCGTCGCCGAGCCGCGGTCGTACGACTGGGCCGATGACGCGCTGCCGCATCATCCATTCGAGCGGACCGTCATCTACGAGATGCACGTGGGATCGTTCACGCGACACTCGAACTCCGGCGTCCCCGCGGCGATGCGCGGCACCTTTCGAGGAGTGATCGCGAAGATCCCGTACCTGCAGGATCTTGGCGTCACGGCCGTGGAGCTCCTGCCTGTGTTCGCCTTCGACGAACAGGACGCGGCGCGCGGGATGACGAATGACTGGGGCTATGCACCCGTGTCGTTTTTCGCGCCGCACCCCGCGTACGCTGCCGCCTCTGACCCGCTCGGCGTGCTCGACGAATTTCGGGATATGGTCAAAGCGCTTCACCGCGCAGGTCTCGAGGTTGTCCTCGACGTGGTCTACAACCACACGGCCGAAGGCGGGGAGGGCGGCCCGACGATGTGCTTCCGGGGACTGGCGAACAGCACGTACTACATTCCCGCTCACGGACGCGCCGGATACGCGAACTACAGCGGGTGCGGCAACACGCTGAACGCCAACGATCCGGTCGTGAGGCGGCTCATCGTGGACAGCCTGCGCTACTGGGTGACCGAGATGCACGTCGACGGGTTCCGGTTCGACCTCGCCTCAATCCTCTCCAGGGATGCACAAGGGCACCCGATGAGCGCGCCGCCGGTGCTGTGGGACATCGAGTCGGATCCCATCCTCGCCAACGTGAAGCTGATCGCCGAGGCCTGGGACGCGGCAGGACTCTACCAGGTCGGCAGCTTCGCCGGCGATAGCTGGAAGGAGTGGAACGGGCATTTTCGAGACGATGTGCGCTCGTTCCTGAAAGGGGACGCGGGATCCGCGCGCCCGCTGGCGCTCCGGCTGACGGGCAGTCCGGACGTGTACGCGCACAAGGATCGAGAACCCGAGCAGAGCATCAACTTCGTCACCTGCCACGATGGATTCACACTGAACGATCTGGTCTCGTACAACGACAAGCACAACGAGTCGAATGGCGAGCACAATCGCGACGGCGCCAACGACAATCGGAGCTGGAACTGCGGCGTCGAAGGACCCTCGGACGATCCGGCGGTCGAAGGGCTGCGCAACCGCCAGGTGAAGAATTTTCTCGCCCTGCTGATGTTCGGTGTGGGGACGCCGATGCTGCTGATGGGTGACGAGGTCCGCCGCACGCAGCGCGGCAACAACAACGCGTACTGTCAGAACAACGAGTTGACGTGGTTCGACTGGTCGCTCGTCGATCGGCATGCGGACGTCCATCGCTTCATCAGAACGCTCATCGAGATCCGCACGGGTCGTGCGCTCGCGAAGGAGCGCAATTCGCTCTCGCTCGCCGAACTGCTGCGCCGCGTTCCCATGGACTGGCACGGCGTCCGCCTCCACCAGCCCGACTGGCAACACGATTCGCGCACGCTATCCATGACAACGCACCCTCTCGGAGAGGGATTCGCATACCATCTCATCGCGAATGCGTACTGGGAGCCGCTCGAGTTCGAGCTGCCCGTGACCCCGGCCGGCTCGTCGCCCTGGCGGCGCCTGGTCGATACGTCGCAGGCGCCTCCCGCAGACGCGTATCCGTTTGCAGACGCTCCGGCGGTTTTCGGACGATCGTATCCCGTGCCCGCGCGCACGGTGGTCCTTCTCTATGACGATTCCAGTGCTCGGTGAGCCGCGGTTTCCTTCGCCGCTGACGCGGACGGTCGCCGAAGACTTCAGAATCCCCGCGTCGATCGTCGCCGGCCGGCACGCGCACGAGTCCCCGGAACTGTCGTTCGAGCTCGCCGGAGCGCGATCGAAGCTGTACTTCGATCCCGCTCACACCCGCGCCGGCATCGTGACCTGCGGCGGGTTGTGCCCCGGTCTGAACGACGTCATTCGATCGCTGTTCCTGGAGCTTCACTACGGGTATGGGGTGAAAGAGGTCATCGGATTCCGGGGCGGCTACAACGGGCTGGATCCGTCGCCAGCCGTGGATCCCGTCGCCCTGACTGCGGCGCTCGTGGACACGATTCACCACCACGGCGGCACGGTGCTCAAGACCTCTCGCGGTCCCGTGGACATCGGGCGAGCGGTAGACACTCTTGTGCAACGCCAGGTGAACATCCTCTTCACGATCGGCGGTGACGGCACACAGCGAGGCGGTCGTGCGTTGTTCGACGAAGCGACGCGCCGCGGGCATCCGCTTGCGGTGGTCGGCATCCCGAAGACCGTGGACAACGATGTCGCGTTCGTGACGCGCAGCTTCGGGTACCTGACGGCCGTCGAGGAAGCCGCCAAGGTGCTCGATCGCGCGCACACAGAGGCGCGCAGCGTCCCGAACGGGCTCGCACTCGTGAAGCTGATGGGACGCCACGCCGGCTTCATCGCCCTCGGCGCGACGGTCGCCAGTCAGGACGTGAACTTCACACTCATTCCTGAGGTGCCCTTTGTACTCGATGGTCCTCGCGGGCTGCTCGCGGCGATCGAGCAGCGCATCCGCCAGCGCGGGCATGCGCTCGTAGTCGTGGCTGAGGGGGCGGGACAGGATCTGCTGGCGACGGATACCAACGCGCGGGATGCGTCGGGCAACATCCGGCTGAAGGACATCGGGACGTTCCTGCGCGGCCGCATCGAGGCGCACTTCGCGGCTGCCGGCGTGCCTCTCGTGATGCGCTATATGGATCCGAGCTATCTGATACGCAGCGTTCCCGCCAACGCCGCCGACTCGGTGCTGTGCGATCAGTTTGCGCGGAACGCTGTGCACGCCGCGATGGCAGGCAAGACCGGGGTGGTCATCGGCCTGCTCCACGATCATTTCGTCCACGTGCCCGTGGATCTGCTGACGAGCCGGACCAAGCGCGTGGATCCGTCAGGCTATGCGTGGGGCGCCGTGCTCTCGTGTACCGGACAGGCTGAACGATTTGAACCGGCCTGAACTCGAACTGTCGCGGCGTAGCGTGACCCTGTGCGTGCTGCTCGTCTGTCTGGCGCTGCCGCGCATGGTGGCGGCCCAGACGCCGGTCCCTTCAGACGAATCGGCCGATCAAACGGCAACGCACGATCAACCACCGCCGCCTGCCGCGCCGTCGGACCCGCTGGGATTCCGGTTTCATGGTTACCTGCGTTCCGGCTTCGGCGTCGACGGTACCGGAAAGGGCCAGCAGCCATTTATCGCGCCGCTCGCCGGGTCCAAGTACCGCATGGGCAACGAGGCCGAAACGTACCTCGAGACCACGTTCAACTATGGCGTTCATACCGAAGGCGACGATCCCGCCTACTTCGACACGCGGATCACGCTGGCATATGTGACACCGACTTCCCAAAGCAACACGTTCGCAACCACCTTTTCGCTGCGTGAGGCGTATGCCTTGGCGCGGCGCGTGTGGGCGGCGCAGCCAACGGCGACGTTCTGGGCCGGCGCGCGCTTCTACGACCGGCAGGATGTGCACATCACGGACTTCTACTATCGCGATCCGAGCGGATTTGGCGGGGGGCTCGAGGACGTGGCGCTTGGCGAGCGCGCCAAGCTTGCCGTGGCCTGGATCGGTGGAACCCAGGACGAGCTCGATCCGAACGGCAGCGTGCCGCCGACGGACCGGTTCCGGTTCAACAAGAATACGTTCGACGTGAGGTTCTACGGGCTGGAATTCGGGCGCAGCAAGCTGTCGGTCGCCGTCGATCTCTCGCATTTCAATGGCGACACGGTGACGACGGACGCCGCACCCATCGTGGTCGCTGACAGCATCGGCGCGTCAACCACCGCCATCGTCGAAGTGCCGTTTGCAGGAGGACGCAACAAGCTCGCCGTGCAGTACGGCACCGGGGCGGCGTTCGATTTTCGATCCATCCTGACGACGCCGGCCGGCCGCACGTTCGAGCCCGGAGAGCATGTGCGCTTCGACGATCTCTGGCAGTTCCGGATCGTCAACGATTTCCTGATAGAGAAGCGCGGCCCGTGGGCGCTGCAGGCACTGGCGGTCTATCAGGACCTCGAGAACGGAGCCGCGACCAACAGCCGCGTGCACTGGGTGTCACTGGGGGCGCGCCCGATCCGTCAGCTCGGACGTTTTTTCTCGCTGGCGACCGAGGCGGGCTGGGACCACACCAGCCAGGAAGGCCTGCCTGGCGGATCGCTCTTCAAGCTCACCGTCGCACCACAGATCACGCCGGCGCTGAGCTTTCTCAGCCGGCCGTCGCTCCGCGCCTTCGCCACCTGGGCCCACTGGTCCGACACGTACCGCGGGCAGATCGCCGCGGCGACGAACCCCAATGCGGTCCACGGTGCGGCGTTCGGCGTACAGGTGGAAGCGTGGTGGTGAGCGACAGCGGCAGGGAGACTAGAGATTGGAGGTTAGAGATTAGAGATTAGAGTTTCGGACGGCGCTGAGTGCCAGCGGCCCTGCTAACCTCTAATCTCCAACCTCTGATCTCTGGGCGTTACTTGAGGCTCTGCAGGTACGCGACGAGCGCATCGAGATCCGCTGCCGGAAGGCTGGCGTACTTGGCCGGCATCGGCGGCTTCTTCGTGGACTTTGCCTTCTCCGTCATCTCTTTCGGATGGGTGATCCACTGCTTGATATCGTCCGCACTCAGTTTGGCGCCGACGCCGTCGAGCGGGTTCGACTTGTTCCCCTTGCCCGCGATCGCGTGGCACATCTGGCACTTCTGCGCCGTGTAGACCTTGGCGCCCTGCTCGACTTGAGCGGCGTCTCTGGCCATCAGCGGCGTGGTCGCGCCGACGGTCGCGAACATCAGTGCGGATAGCAACGTTCCATAGGTGCGCTTCGGCATGGCTCCTCCGAGCAACAGAAATGACAGCGTGGATCTACCACAGATAACGCAGGCTGATCACCCCAGAGTTCGCAGTATACGGGCGGTAGACGTATCCGAGCACCAGCGAGCTCGGCTGGACAATGCCGTTGACGACCGAGGGATCGAACGCAAAGTCGTACACGTCGAACGGCTCGTACAGGTAGGAGAGATTCAGCGCCAGCCGGCTGGAAAGCCGGTATCTCGCATCGAGGTGTAGCTGCTGCAGCTTGTTGTGCACGTTCGGCAGCTGCGAGGGGGCCGGCAGCGGCCCGCCGGGAACGACTGCGTACAAGTAACTGCCTTCCGCGAAGCTGAAATCGTACGAGACCCGGATCTCGGTATTCCGGCCGATCCGCGGCGGCGTCGCGTACAGCGAGAAGTAGTGGACGTTCTCGGCCGTGTCCGCCGTCCAGTCGCGGGACGGATCGGTGAACGTGCTCGAATCCGACGATCGGGATCGCTGCAGGCCGGAGTAGCGTTCGAAATTGTAGTTGCCGCCTCCACCGAACCCGTTCGGCTCGCGAAAGTCTGCTCCAAATGAAACCGTTCGGAACGTCGTCTCCTGCAGGCCGAAGTAGCTGTCGGGGTAGCTGTCTTTGCCGAGTCCCCCGGACACGCTGAAGGTCCAGAGATCGTTCGGCACGAAGTCTACGAGGCCGGTCAGCTGATTGCGATGCCGGTTGGCCAGGTCGTAGTGGCGCATCTCCGGATGCTCGCCAATCTCGACGAGCGACTGTTCGTCGAGGCCCGAACCGCTACGCTGGCTGTACTCGTACTTCGCGTGGAACGTCATCCACTGCGTGCCGGTGGCATCCGCCGAGAGGCGCAGGACGTTCTCTCCGGCGCTGCTGAAGATGCGGTGATCGTAGCCCGTGTGGTTGAACGTGTAGCCGGCAGACAACGCGACCGGCTGCCACCCACTCCACGTCGCGTCGGCATCGAAATTCGTGCGGTTGTGCGCGTAGAGCTCCGGACCTGCCGTCGACGACGTACCGATCGACGAGTCGTAGGCGACGTACTTCGTGATGTCGGTGCTGGGCGTCTCGTTGTTGTAGTTGTACTCGCGGAATCGGGCAGTCAGCCGCCAATCGGTCGTCGGACGTGTGACGAGGTTCAGATTGGTCGAGAAGACGTGGGCCTCGGCTTCGGCGGTCGCCCGCGGCAACGTGATGGGCGCCAGTGCGGAGTTGATCGTGAACGGCAGGAGCGGCTGGTCGTTGCTCCAGACGCCGTACGACACGAACCCCGTGAGCTGCGAGCGCCGCGCAAACTTGGTGTAG
>JBKPMA010000273.1:0-16436 GCA_046731935.1 Acidobacteriota bacterium | reverse complement strand
GTATCAATCCCGGGGCCGCCAGGGCGCGTGGACTGACGTCTACGCGCTTGGTGCCACGTTGTACAGGGCAATTACAGGCACGAAGCCGCCGGAAGCATCCGCGCGGATCGCGGGCGAACCACTGTTGCCGCCACAGGCACTTGGTATCGCGATCCCGCCGGATGCGGAGCGCGTACTCCTTCGGGCTCTCGCGGTCGAACCCGAAGAGCGCTACCAAGAGATCGCTGAATTCCGACAGGCACTGCTGCCACACGCTGGTCCGCGGGTTCCACCGACTCCTCCTCCGCCGCGACCGCCACCATTGCCGGTGACTCCGCCCGTGCCCGCACGATCACCCCTCGAAGCGATCGTCGCGCCATTGGCTGCGATCGCGAAACCGGTCAACGGAGCGATCGCACAGCTCACCGGTCTCGTACCGGCGCCTGACGAACTCGCTTCCGCGCGTCAGGTGGCGCTCGTCATCGCCGTCGTCGGCGGTCTGATCGGCATGGTGGTGACGGTTCGGTTCGGACTCGCATGGATGCGGCTGTTGCTGGAGAGTGCGAACGCGCCATTGCTGGTCGGTGTCATACGTGCAGGCGTCGTGTGTTTGGGTGCAGCGGCAATGACGCTGGGCGCACTTGCCGCGCTCGGCCGCGACCGGCGTGGTGTCGAGGTCGTGTGGGCGGCCGGTTGGCTGCTCGTCGTCGCCGGTCTCGCCGGCGCCGGCTTGCAGATCGCGGCGAACATGACGCAGACGGCCATGGGTCTTCTGGCCTTCACCATCACGTCGGAGCTGAGAACCGCGCTGCAGGCGCTCGTACCGGCGGGGCTGGTGCTGATGATGCTCTGGATTCGACGCAGCCCGACGGTGCGTCCCCAACGCAGTGCTTGCTAACGCGCGTGTACCGAGACGAGGGGCGATGCTGTTCTCTTCGTCAGCAGAACTGTCGCGTGTCAGGGAATGCGAATGACCACCTTCCCCACGTGCGACTGGCTGGAGAGATGTTGAAACGCGTCCGGCGCGCGATCGAAGGGAAATACGCGGTCGATGACAGGCCTGACCGCACTGGATTCGAACACCTCGTTCATGCGCTGGAACATCGCTCGCGATCCGACCATAATCCCCTGCAGCCGGATGCTGCGCATGAACAGCGACGTGACTTGCACCTGTGCGTTCTGTGACAGTGACCCGATCGCGGTAATGGTGCCGCCGAAGCGCACCGCTTTGATGGATTGTTCGATGGTCGCCTGGCCGCCGACATCCAGCACCTGGTCGACACCAACGCCGCTCGTCAGCGACCGGGCCCGCTCGCCCCAGGCTTCCTCGGTGGTGTAGTTGATAGTTTCTGCGGCGCCGAGCGCTCGCAGCCGTTCCAGCCGATCATCGCGACTCGATGTGGCGATGACACGAAGGCCGGCATGGACGGCAAATTGGAGCGCGAACACCGAGACCCCGCCTGACCCTTGCGTGAGCAACGTCCGGTCTGGCCGGGGGACGTCTTCCTCGAACAGCGCATGCCAGGCCGTCAAGGCGGCACAGGGCAGTGTCGAAGCTTCTTCGTCGGTCAACGTGGTCGGAGCCGCGATGACGCCGTACTCGGGCAACACGACGGTGTCGGCGAGCATACCAGGGGTCGTGCCCGCCCCCAATGCGGACTGTGCCGCTTGCAGCGAATAGCGTCCATCCTGCCAGAGCGGCGCGAACGTCGAGGTGACTCGCGCGCCTACCCGGACGCCCGTCACCTCGCTGCCGATCGAGACGACGTCGCCCGCCATGTCCGAGCACGGCACCGTGCCCGGAGGGACGGTGCGCAGATATCGTCCGTTGATGAGGAGATGATCGCGGAAGTTGAGTGAGACCGCTCGCGGCCGCACCACTACGTCCCGCGGACCGGGTGCGGGATCAGGCAGCTCCGTCAGCGAGAGGCCAGCCGCGCCAACAGGTTCGGAAACAGTCCATGCACGCATAAGAGTCGGCATCCATCCGCGTCGTGGTTCGTCGTCAGTGCAGCTCCTCGAGCAGGGCTGCCGCCTTTTCGATCAGCTCCGATTCACGATCGAGCGCCGCTGAGGCGCGCACCACTTCCTTCTCGGCACCCGCATAGTCTTTCTGCTCGATGCCTTCCCGCACGCCCGGCAGCGTTTTGACCGAATAGCCCGTGTAGTAGCCCGGCGCGTAGATCAAATGCCGATACCACTCGCGCTTTGGCAATCCCGCGGGGTCGATCAATTGACGTTCACTCTGTATCAGCAGCGCATTCACACGCCGGACGGTGTCGTCCGCCATGGCGAGCTTCGCCGCCGACTTCGTGCGCGCCTTCGTGTAGCGGGCGGCAGCGGCTGTCAACCGCGTGATGGCGTTCTCGAGCGGAGCGAAGTTGATCGCGGGCGGTACGACGTCGCGCGGCGGGGCGACCTGCGGACGCCGCGGATCGACCATGGCCGCAAACACACCGTCGTCGAGCTGGCGGTTTTTCTCGCTAATCTCATCCTGCTTCGTCTTGAGGAGCTTCTGGACCTCCTTCGAGTACGCCGTCACGGCGTCGGAGAGGTCCGAGAAGTCGAACGGCAGCAGGTCCGCATCCGCGAGCTGAATCACCGCGGATCCCACGAGCTGTGCGAGCGCGCGTCCGTACACGAACTCGAAGTCGGAAAAGTGCATGTACCAATAGAAGTCGTCGTAGATCGAGTGATAGATCCCGCCGGGATCCTCACCGCCAAACCCGAGGTTGAGCGTCGGCACGCCGTTGTGCTGCAGGAATGGCGTGAAATCGGATCCTGACCCGAGCGCATCGAGCCGCAGGTTGGGCCGGCTGCGCGTCGCCGTGCGGACCTCCTCGGTGCCGGTCGCGATGCGGTTGGCCTGGAGCCGCTGCCACGTGCTGACGTGCGCCTCAGGATCGTCGACGACCCGGGCGATGCCATTCATGAATCCCTCGAGCGTGTGGGAGCCGGAGAGATCCAGGAAGCCGCGGTCCACGCCATCGGAGTTGATGTAGACAACAGCGTGCTTCTTGAGATCCTCGTCGTGCTGTTCGACCCACTCGGTGGATCCGAGCAGCCCCGGCTCCTCGCCGTCCCAGGCCGCATAGACGATGGTCCGCTTCGGCTTCCAGCCGCGTTTGACGAGCTCACCGAGGCCGCGAGCTTCCTCGAGCATGGCCGCCATACCGCTGACGGGATCCTCTGCGCCATTCACCCATGCATCGTGATGATTGCCGCGAATGATCCACTCGTCCGGGTATGTCGTCCCAGGCAGCTTCGCGATGACGTCGTACAGCGGTTTCAGATCCCAGTTGAAGGCCAGCTTCAGATGCACCTTGGCCGGGCCGGGACCGAAGCGATACGTCAGAGGAAGCGCCCCACGGAACTCCGCAGGCACGACAGGCCCCTTGAGCGCCTGCAGCAGCGGGCGCGCATCGTCGTAGGAGATCGGGAGCACAGGAATCTTCGTGAGCGTCGGCGCTTCCAGGGTAGGCAGACGCTTCGCCGATGCAGTCGCGCCTACTCCGGGCGTCAATGGATCGCCTGCGTACGTCGGCATGTCGGCCACGCTGCCGCGCTGAACGCCGTGGCCCGGCCGCATCGGGCCATTCGGAAATACATCGTCGTCGGTGTATCCATCGTCGCCTGGATCCGAGTAGATGAGACAACCGACGGCGCCCTTCTCTGCCGCGACTTTCGGCTTGATGCCTCGCCACGACGCACCGTAGCGGGCGATCACGATTGCGCCCTTGACGGAGATGCCGTAGCGGTCGAGGACCTCGTAGTCCTGCGGACGTCCGTAGTTCACGTAGACAAGCGGCGCCGTCACATCGCCGTCGCGCGAGTACGCGTTGTAGGTCGGCAGCTGCTCGCTCTTCTGCGACGAGGTGGGATCCTGCGGCAGGACGGGCTCATCGAGCCGGGCGGTGTATCGCGTCGGTTCCAGCAGCTCGACGACGCGCTCCTTCGGAGTCGGGAACAGCACGTCGAACGTTTCTATCTCGGCTTGCCAGCCGTACGCACGGAACTGGGCGGCCAGCCACTCCGCATTGTCCTTGTCGTAGGGCGAACCGACGTGATGGGGCCTGGCGCTCAAGCGCCGCATCGACTCCTTCATGGCGGCGGGTTGCGGCAGCGCGCGATACTGCTCGGCCCAGGACGTTGTCGAGCTCTGTGTAGATTGTGCGTGGGGCGCGACGGGAAGAAGAACGGCAGCAGCGAAAATGGCGAGTACGCGACGACGGGGCATCAGGCCTCCAGACCGGGGTCTTCGGGCCTGATTCTATCGCGGCGAGCTGAGCTGGCGCTGACAGGTCGTCAGGACGAGACTGCGGGCGGCGCGACCGTCCGCTTGCTTTCCATCTCGCGGCGCGTCTGCTCGATGGCACACCAATCCTTGTGCTGATCGACCGGCATGCCGCATTCGATGCACACCCGAACACGTGCCACCGGCTCGCTTCGCCCGCCGCCGAGCAGTTTCTTCAAGAACGACATCCCGGTTCCTCCCGCCAACGAGTGCATTGCAAACTGAGACGAGGCCGGACGCTCTGGAGTTCATTCGGCCCGGGAAAATTGTCGAGCCTATGCTAAATTTATAACATAGGACGCATGGGCGCGCCAAGCCTGCAGCCTATAGTCCGCAGCCTGTAGCGTGTCCTTCGTAGTCCGTAGTTCGTAGTCCGTAGTTCGTAGTCCGTAGTCCGTCGTCCGTAGCCTGCAGCCTGTCGTCTGTCGCCTGTCGCCTGTCGTCTGCAGCCTGTAGCCTGTCGCCTGTATCTCTACTGCACCGTCAACGTCACTTGACTCGACTGTACGAGGGAACCGGACGTTCCCGCCACACCGATGGAGTACGTGCCGGAGGGAGTGCTTCCTCCCTGACCCGTACCTGTGAGCGTCACGGTCCGAGGACTGCCCCCGCCAGAATCGCTCACGAGCAATGAGCCGGCCCGCGTTCCCGCCGCCGTCGGCGTAAACGTCACCGCAATGGAGCAGGACGCCGACGCCGCGAGCGACGTGCCGCACGTATTGGACTGCGCAAAGTCGCCGCTGGCCGCAATGTTCGAAATCGTGAGTGCGTTTGCTGTTCCGTTCTTGAGCGTGACCGACTGCGCAGCGCTCGTCATGCGTATCGTCTGGGCCGCAAAGGTCAGACTGGCCGGCGAGATGGTCACGATTCCATTCGCACCGCCCCCCAGAGGCCCGCCATTGCTCGACGACGAGCCCCCGCACGCTGGCACCAGCGCCAGTGCCACGCTCGCGGCGCTCAACCCCAGCTGCCGCAGCGTCGTCGGCCGGCGTTGGCGAACCAGCACCACAAGCAGCGCGGTCAGGCTCAGACTGGCCAGGATCGCAAGCGGATCCAACGCCACATTGTCCGGCACTGGATTAGACGGCGTGGATCGGACGGCCGTTGGCACCCGTGCGGCTTTGGTCCCGGTCGAGATGGTTAGTTTGGACTGCGCGGACTTCGCTCCAGGCGCAATGGCGGCCGGCTCGAACGTGCACGCGGCGAGGGCCGGTAAATTCGTGCACGCGAGTGACACGGGCGCGGTGTACGCGCCGCCTTCCGCGGTCAGTGTCACGGTATAGGTCGCAGAGGTGCCGCCCGCAACAGTGGCCGTCGAAGGGGATGCCCCGATTGAAAAGTTGGTCACGGTGATCTTGACGTCCGCGGACTCGGAGAACGTCACACCGTTGTTACTCGCGCGCACCCGCACGTCGGTCGTACCGAACGGACAGCTCAGACCATCGGCGGGACCCGTGCCGCATCCGCCGGTCCAACTGAGAGCCGTCAGCGCACAGCCGGTCGGGTCGCGAAAACCGAGCTGGGCGGCGCTGACCTTGGCGCCGCCCGGAGCGTTCCCGTCGACGGTGACCGACGATGCGCCGCCAAAGCTGGGGACGGTCTTCTGGACGGACGCCAATGCGTCCGCGCGTCCGTATCCAAAGGTGTTGTTCGGGATCGGCGTCCCGAGACGGTCCGCGTTGTCGAGGATGAGCGACCTGAGACTCGCTCGCGCCGACGCGGGCGCCAGGGCACCCTGCGCACTGCCACCGAGGCACGGAGCGGACTGCAGCACGAGCGCGGCGATCCCCGCCACGTGCGGTGCGGCGGCCGACGTACCGAAGAAGGTGCGAGGAAATCCTCCCGCACCCGTGACCGACACCCCGTCGATTCCGGAAACGTCCGGCTTCGTGCGGCCGTCGATCGTCGGTCCCAGACTGCTGTAGAACTGAATCGTCGCGTTTGATCGATCGAGACACGATTCACTCGGAGCAGAGCTGCCGGCAAAAACGGCGGCGGCGCCAGCAGACGCCGAACAGATGGCGCCGACCGAAACGACACTTACAGGTGATCCACCCGAATCACTCTGTGCGGTCACACTGCGCGACGCGGTGTTGTAGTTGTGACGCTCGTGATGCCCCGCAGCGAGGATACGCGGGCCGTCCTGGGCGCACTCCGGTTCGAACGAATACAGATTCAACTGTGCCGGCTTGGCGCGGTCCTGCACGTTCTGCACGACGATCCGGAACAGGCCCGGATCCCCGGTGTTGGTGAAGTCGATGAACTCGACGGGATCCTGTATCCCGCTTTGTGTGTCAGTGCTTCGCGCCACCACCGTGTCGTTGCTCTGACGCACAAGGTACAGGTTGTAGTCGTTCGCCGAGGCGCCGAATGCGTCGTTCCAGGTGAGGAAAATCGCGACTTCTCCGTTTGTCGGCAGCGAAATCACGTTGTAAGGCTGCGCACCGAGTCCGAGGATGTCCGTCGTGTCGCCGCTGCGCTGAAAAAGGTGCAGATGGCCGGCGGTGGTGACTCCGGAGATGGTCTGACCATCGACGCCGGAATCGGTATAGGTGCCCAGATAGTGCTCATCCGCGGAATTGCCGACCGACGTGAAGTAGCCGCGGATCGGATTCTGATCGTTGTTGAGCGCGTTCGCCGTGTTGCGCGAGATGGTGCTCGAGCCGTCGTACGGCAGTCCGAGAAAGCCCAGATCGTCCACGACGACGTCGTTGTTGGCGGCGAGGTAGTTGACCGCGTTGTTGAACGCCATGTCGGTATCGGCATTCGCGAACGACAGCCGCGCGCCAGGCGCAAGATCGTGGACGATCTCGAGAAGCGCCGTGCCTTCGGCGCCAGCGCCGGGAAACCCGCAAACCGGCGTCGCAGGCGGAAGGCCTTCGAGATCGCTATCTGCCTGAAACGACCGTCCGGTGATACCGCCGCTCGCCGAGGTGAGCACGCCGGCTGCGCTTCGAACGCCTGTGGCGTCGGGCAGATCTCCAGTCGAAATCGGGCCGCCGGCGGCTCCGGCGCAGGACGTCGTACAGCCAGTGGCGAAGAGTCCCTTGAGACCGTCCGACAGCACACCGACCCGCACGCCGCTTCCGTCGAGCCCGAGCTGCTGCCGCGCGCGGTCGGCCTGCAGAATCGCATCACCTTCAGTCGCCACCGCACCGGCTCGATGCGTGGCGTACGTCGGGGTCCGCACGGTATTGACGCCCGGAAGCTGTGACACCGTCTCCAGACGGCCCACCGGTACGCGTGCCTGAATGCGGCGGGCTCGTGTGTCTTCAATCTCGATCGTCGCGCCGGCCGCTTCCAGTTGCCCGCGCACCTCGTCGTTCACGTCCGTGACGAGTACGTAGACCTGTACTTCCCCGCGGGGGTTGATCCGCAGGTGCCGGGCGCGGAGCGCGTCGCGCACCGAGGCGGGCAGATGCTCCTGCGGCGGTAGCGGCGCCGCTCGAGCCGTTGGCAAGGATCCGTTCTCGAGCGCCGAGGCTCGGGCGAGATCGGCCAGGACGGTGCTGAGTCGGGATGCGGTCTGACCCCGAAGCCGAGTCGGCTGGGTCACGAGTACGATCAGACACGCAGCCGCCAAGGCGGCCTGTCGTACACGGGCATGCGATCGTCGGGACATCAGCAACGACTATAGCAATTCGGAATTCGGATTGCGGAATGCGAAACGCGTAAATCGGAATGCGGAATTCGGATTGAATGCGGACTGCATTCGCGGTGCCGGCCACGCGGAGCACCATCGAGCGATCGGGCGAAGACAGACATTGTTGCCGACGTCAGGTGACGTCTGGGTTAATCTCTTGCCACCTGGAGAACATCTGTGTCACGAGGGAGATCCGGATTGTCCGTCGTGCGTCTGCGAGGCGGGCTCGTAGCCGCGGTCGTCGCCGGCGCCGCGTTGGCGCTGGCGGCGCAACAGCCGGCGGCACCGGCAGACGAGGACGTCCAGTCTGTCGAGGCCCACGCCAGGCCGCAGCTCGCCGCGCCCGGCATGCCAATCACGATCAGCGGCCACGCCGCGCTCGACGCGAAGGTGCACCAGGTCAAGATCGTCGTGACGCTGCCGGATCGCACGACACAGGAGCTCTCCGTCGCCGCTGACGATACCAACGGCGACTTCTCGGCGTCGTTCAACAAGACCAGTGCCATCGGTGAATACAAGGTGACAGTCCTGTCGCCGAGCGGAAAGGAACACGGCGACACGCAGTTCACGATCGGCGCCGCGGCAAGCGTCATTCAAGAACTGGTCGCCGAGCACGAAACGCTTGGCGCAGCCGCCAACGAGGCCGCGGACACCGTCGACACCTTGATCGGCTCGCTGCCGGCGTCGCCCCCAAAAGAGGAATTTGAGGAGGGCGTCGCTTCGCTCAAGAAAGAGCTCGCGAAGTGGAAAGACGAGTCGGCACGATTCAAGCAAGCACTGCAGAGTCTCAAAGACACCGCGGCCGTCAGCCATGGCTTCGGAGCAATCGTCTACACCGACGTCTTCGCGCCGCTGGGTGATTGGCAGGTCGAATCGCGCGAGCTGCGCGGCAAGGTGCGCGAGCAGCTGAATCGGAGCAAGGCGGCTGGCATGAAGTGCGATTCGATCGACCATGCGGTCGAAGGGCTGAAGGCGCTGTCTCTGATACTCGGCCTCATCTCCAAGCCGGCGTCGATGATCTACACGGTGTTGAACCTCTCTGCGAACAAGATCGCGTCGATTGAGCCGGACCCGGACAAGCGCACGCTCATTGCCCGTACGATCAAGTCGTTGCCTCCGCTGGCCGCGGCACCGCCGACGCTCTCCGCGAAGGGACTCGACCAATCTGGCAACGGCGTGGACCCGAAGCTGGCCTCGACGGGATTCGTGAACGCGGCCATGGGATGGATCACCGATCTCACCCGCCTCGCCATGCAGCGGGTGTTCACGAAGTACTGCGAGAAGTTCGCCGGCCCGATCGAAGCCAGCATGGAAGGCGAGTACCTCAAGAACGGCGCAGCCTGGTGGAAATGGCACCAGAAGCTGCGCGGCAAGCTGACGCTCCGCTATGCGAAGGACGAGAGCGCCGGCAAGGTGGTGCATGTGTCCGGCGAGTTCGTCGGCAATGCCGTGGACGCCGGGATCTGGGACAACGCGCTGGCCTCGATCAATCCGAAACTGGCGAGCATGGCGCAGTTCTTCAAGCGCACGATCCTGCCGAAAGTCGAGGACCTCGGCGAGAAGGCACTCCAGAATCAGGGCGCCGTCGTGAACGCGTTCGCGCCGACCGGCTTCAACATCCCTGTCAATGGCGATCTGGTCGACACGAAGCTCACGATGCGCGTGCAGCCGGCGACCGTGGACCTGAGCGACGTGTCGGTGAAGGTGCTGTATTTCGCGGTGTCACCGCTGTTCCTGGGTACGGTCCGAGGGAACTACCAGATCAACCTCATGAAGGCGCATCACATCGTCACGGCAGCGCTCCACGACGACCCGGTGCTGCTCGACGTGGTGGTGGATCGAAAAGGCGGGGTGATAAAAATCGATCGCGATTTCACGGGCACGCGCGGCAGCAAGACAGGCAAGGCGTACGCGACGTACGCGCTCTCGATGCACCTGACGAACCCACCACCACAGTGAGCCGTGGATAGACGATTGCAGAGTGAGGTTTGACGATTAATCGATGGCCGTACTGCGGACTTCACCGCAGAGTAGTCAGGCCGTCTTCAGAGCCTCACGGACAGCAGCCACCACGTCTTCCTCGGACGGAAAGCCGCCGAACATGGTTTTCTGAGCGACCGAGGTCTTGTCCACCCAGACGGTGAACTCCCCTCGTTTCCCTTCGACGAGATCGGTGTCTACGTTGAGCGCAGACTTGAGTGCCGCGGCCGCACGGACCGCGCGGGGACGGTAGTTTCAGGACCGGCAGAATCGGATCGTCACGGAAGGCATGAGCACCTCCCTCTTAGACTACAGGCTCCGGGCTCCGGGCTCCAGGTCTTGCATTCCGACGACCGAAGACCGAAGACGGAAGACCGAAGACCGAAGACCAAGACTAACGCCCTTGGCTGTCGCGCAAGCGCTGCCAGCTTCCGTCACTGGTCCAGCCGCCATCGACCGTAATAGCTGCGCCGTTGATGAAGCCGCTCTGCCGTGGATCCGCGAGAAACGCCACGGCATTCGCGACATCGTCCGGATACGCGAACCGTCCCATTGGAATGCGTGAGGTGATGTCGGCATCCGAATAGTGGCCGCTCGCCTGATCGGTGGCATCCATCTCTGTCTTGACCCACCCGGGGCAGACCGCGTTGGTGCGCACGCCGCGCGGGCCCCACTCCGCGGCCAGCGTCCGCGTCAGTCCGATGAGGCCGTGTTTGGACGCGTTGTAGGCCGCTCGCTCCGAAATGCCCACCAGCCCGGCAACCGAGGCGATGTTGACGATGCTCCCCGAACGCGCGGTGAGCATGTGGGTGCCGAATGCTTTGGCGAGAAGAAACGGCGCGATCAGATTCACTTCGAGCACGCGCCGAAACTCGATCGACGAGGTGAGCTCGGCAGCATGAATGCAGCTGATGCCGGCGTTGTTGACGAGGACGTCCACTCGACCCCACCGTGCGAGGACGTCGGCCGCGCACGCGGCGACGAAGGCCTCGTCGGTCAGGTCGCCGATAGCGTCGAGCGTCTCGGCCCCGGCCGCTTGTACCGTGGATGCGGTTTCGGTCGACCCGCGCAGGTCGAGGAGCGCGAGCGCGTATCCTCGAGCCGCCAGTGTTTCGGCAATATGGCGGCCGATGCCTTGCGCTGATCCGGTGACGACGGCGACTGGGCTCACTTCAGTTCTGGCGCGGCCTGCTCGGGGCTCGTGACACCGGGCGGCAGCTCGAGGATCCGGATGTTGCGGAAGTGGATCTCAGCGCCTTCCGATTCCAGACAGAGGTAGCCTTTCTTCTGCGTCGACTTCTGGATGCCGTTGACGAATTTGCCGTTGACCGCCAGCTTGATGACACCGTCCACTGCCACGACGTCATAGACGTTCCACTCGCCTTTGCCTTTGCAGCGGTTCTCAATCGACTTGCTGCGTTCGCCGCGCGGATTGTCGGGAACGGTCTTCACGCCCCCGACACCGAAGAGCTCACCGTGCACGTACGCGATCGGAGGCGTGACGCCGTTCACTTTGTTGAGATTGGGCCATTCGAGTTCGAGCATCTGCACTTCGACCCCGTTCGGCAGTCGTCCCTCCGGATCGGGCACGGCACTGCTCCACTGAAACACGCCAGAGTTGCCACCCGCCTCCATGTGCATCCACTCGATGTGGAGGATGTAGTTCTCGTACTGCTTTTCGCTTCGCATGACACCGATCGGGTGTCCGGAGCAGATGAGGAGCCCGTCCTTGACCTTCCAGGTGTCGGGAGCGGTGTTGACGTTGACCCAGCCTGTCAGGTCTTTGCCATTGAACAGATCGACGAAGTTGGGGGCGGACTGTCCCACGACGGGCGGAGCAAGCGGCGCCAGCAACAGCGCGGCGATGAACGGCAGGGCGGCAATGAGTTTCATGATGGTCTCGGCCGGATCGGCCCGGCAGCAGGTTGAAGTGGACCAGCGGGTCGCGGCGGCATGATATCCGAACCGCCGCAACCACGGGTTGATGTTGCGGGGAAACGCGAGCGACCCCTGCCGCTCGCGGAGGCAGGCTACGGAAGATCCGTCAGGGCCGGCAGTTGATACTGGACGCCGCGACGCTCGAGAAACCGGACCGCGATCAGCTCCGACAGGAGCACGTTGCACGTGTCGGTGTCGAGATTCCACAAGCGTTGCGCCTGCAATTCCGTGAGACGCAATGTGGGCTGTTCGATGAACGCCCTCGCGATGCGCGCAAGCACTTCACGCCGCGGATCGTCCCTGGCAACCAGGATCAGTCGGTTCGTCTCTGGTGACATGTCGTCGGGCCCTCCCGATGGTTCACCATACCAATCCGATATGACGCTTTGTGCACAGCGGCGCAAATTCCTCCGACCCCGCCATCGTAAAATGACGCATGCCGCATTTCGAGCATTGCCCCAATTGTGGAGCCCATCTCGCCGCCGGCCCGGACGGGCGGACGGTCGATTGCGCCTATTGCGGCGCGACCGACACGCGGAAAGTTGATCCCGGACGGCTGGCCGCGGCGCTGCGCGCCGACGCACGCTGCGCCACCGCCCTCTTCGAAGGGATCGCAGAGCGGCTGGAGCGGGAACTGCCGGAGATGGTCAGCATCGAGCGCAAGGGGGGATTCTTCACGACGTCCCGCATCGAACGTCTCGAGTTGACGCTCGGCGGACACGTCTTCCGCCTGCGGCGCGACGGAACCCGCGTCGTTGCCGAGCGGAGTGAGATCGTCCGGGGGATCGTGTTGAAGAGCGAAAGCGGCGGAATGGACGCGTGGCTGACCGCGCTGTCAGAGGCCCTGTCGGCTCACGCCGGCACGAGCGCGCAGGCTCTCGATGCGCTGCGACGGATCGAGGGCTGACTGTCAGGCGGGGTGCATTCGTGGATGGGGACCAATGACCCCGTCTCTACATCAGAGCGCAGCTACCGATCGTTCAACTGCAGTGAAAGCGACGGCGCGGCCGGCAAATCCAGGCCCGCGGCCGGCCTGGCCACGACGGCGGTCCCCACCGCGAAATACTCGACGACGTGGCTGTCCCAGCCGTGATTGTTCTCGCGGAGGTTCACGCCGACGATGCCTTCCGCTTTGAGCTTTCTGGCCTCGTGCTGCATCCGCTCCATCGCCAGTTCGCGCGCGTCGTAGAGTGCCTGCGTGAAGTTCTCCATCTCGATATTCTGATTTGCCGTCTTGAAGAACTGGCGGAGCGTCTGGTGCGCGACGTGGTAGACGCAATTCCCCATGACGAGGCCCACCGGCGCATAGCCGCCGGAGCGCAGAACGAACAAGTCCTGCCCCGACAAATCGCTCGTGAACGGCTTGCCTTCCACGGTGCGATGGCTCGACCCGTCGCTGCTCTTGACCGCGGTCCCGATCGCCATGAATTCCGCCAGGTTCGGCCCCCACTCATAGCGGCTCACCTCGAGCCGAATGCCGACGACACCGTCGGCGCCGAGCGCGTCGGCTTCTGCTTCCATCCGCGTCATGGCGAGATCGCGGGCGTGGTACATCGCCTGCGTGAGGACGGTCATCTCCTGGTTCTGGCTCCACTGACTCTGCTGAAAGCCGATGTGATAGATGGACGATCCGACCACCAGACCCAGCGGGTCGAAGCCCGCCTTCTTGACCAGGAGGAACTCGTTGACCGTCAGGTCACTGGTGAAGAGCCGCGCGCCGCCATCGGCGCCGGCCATCTCACGCATTCGTTCAGCGGCGTGCTGCGGTAACGCCGAGCTGGCAGCCGGGGCGAACTGCGGAAGCGTGTTCGCGGGCAGCCAGTTGGCCTGTCCTTCGGTCCAGACGTGAACGTCCTGTGGCAGCTTGCCCGCAGCGATCAACTTCACGATCGCATCGAGTTCGACCGGTCCCTGCTGCGCACCGCCCTCGACGTAGTACCAGCTCATGTCGTCACCCTGAGGCATCCGTCCAAAGACCTCACGCAGTCGTCCGGCGGATACCTGGCTTGATTATGGCGCGGAGCGGGCCCGAACGGGATGCTGCGCCTGCCCCGACTGTCATCCAGCGTTCACCAGAAGACGTCTGTTAGGATTTCGCCGTGTCGTTACGGCTCATCCTGGCCATCGCAGCCGTGTCGCTCGCCGTCGTGGGCGGCTTCCTCTGGCTGACGCACAAGCCGCCCGGGCCAAGCGAACGCCCGCACACCTCGCGCGCCGCATCCCATAAGCCCGGCGTTCCGGCGCCGAGCACCGCAGCAGCAGAGCCGCCGGCCATCACGCCACCGGAGCGCCCGCGTGCGCCGTCTGCCGACGCTTCGGTTCCGGCAGACGTTGCCACAGCACCGTCGGCGGCGAGGACTGCGACGTTGCACGTCACGAGTGACGTCGATGGCGCTCAGGTGTTTCTCGATCGCAAGTTCATCGGCGCCGCACCCGTGACGATCCCGGACGTGCCGCCCGGTTCACACCGCTTGAACGTCTCGGCGGAGGGCTACGATGGTTACGCCGATTCCATCGACGTCACCGCCGGTTCGCGCGAGATCGCGGTCCGCTTCAAGGAGGTCACGCTCGACGCGCATATCGACGTCGTGCACAAGCACTCGTTCGGCTCGTGCAAGGCACACTGTCGGCGGCGCCCGACGGATTGACATACGCCACGTCGAACGCGAGCGACACATTTGCCAGTCCGTTGCTCGACCTGACGGGGTTCGACGTCAACTATCTGGAGAAGACCTTGAAGGTGAAACTGAAAGGCGGGGCATCTTTCACCTTCACCGATCCCGACGGGAACGCTGACCACCTATTCGTGTTCCAGCGCGACGTCAGCAAGGTGCGCGATCGCCTCCGCAAGGGCGAGTGACGAATACAAAGACGAATCTGCATCAGAATCCGAACACGAATACGAGTCCGACTCGCTCCTCATGCCCCCTGTCACGCTGTCTGCCCTCCGCCAGTTTGCGATCGATCGCAGCCTGTTTCGCCCGACGACATTGAAGCGCGCCATCGAGCGCATGGGATTCGTGCAGGCCGACCCAATCCGCGCCCCGGCACGCGCGCAGGACCTGATGCTTCGTCACCGGGTCGTGGGTTATCGCGCTGGCGATCTCGAGCGCCGTTATGCCTCACTCGGCATTGACGAGGGCTTTTTCGTCAACTACGGCTTCATGCCGGCAAACGGCTATGCCCTCATGCACCCGCGAAACGTCACGTCCGGGTGGTCCAAGGCACGGCGCGCCCGCGCCGACGCCCTGCACGCCTTCGTCCGCGAGCGCGAGACCATGCATCCGCGCGTGGCATCCGAACACTTCGGGCACGGGAGCGTCACCAACTACTGGGGCGGCACGTCGAGCGCGACGACACACTTGCTCGATGAGATGCACTATGCGGGCACGCTGCGGATCGCCAGGCGTGAAGGCGGCATTCGCATCTACGCCGCCCACGATCACGGACCATCGCTCGTGGACGCCGCCGAACGACAGCGGCGTCTGGATGCGCTCGTCGATCTGGCCGTTCGCGTATATGCACCGGTCCCGGCAAGTACGCTCTCGTTTCTCGTTGGGCGCTTACGATGGGCCGTGCCTCAGTGGCGGCGGTTCCTCCGGCCCGCACTCGTCCGTGCGAAGGCACGTCTGGCGTCCGCGCGTGTCGACGGCGTCGAGTGGTACTGGCCAGCCAACGAGCGGCTCCGCAGAACCCAGCCGCAGGAAACGGTCCGGTTGTTGACGCCGTTCGATCCGGTGGTGTGGGATCGCCGGCGGTTCCAGCGCTTCTGGGGCTGGGCCTATCAGTTCGAAGCGTACAAGCCGGCAGCGAAGCGCACCATCGGGTACTACGCCTTGCCGCTCCTGTGGCTGGATCGCATGGTGGGTTGGGGTAACGTCTCGGTGCGCAGCGGACGCCTCGAGGCCGCAATCGGGTTTGTCGGCGACCAGCCTCCTCGAGAGGCCGGATTCTCCGACGCGTTGGAAGCCGAGATCGAACGCATGCGTCACTTTCTTCAGGTGGAGACGACGGAGTGACATCGGAATACGAGGTACGGCAGATCTGGCCCGATGAGGCCGACGCCGTGGCTGCCCTGGTCAATCGCGCATTCGATGTGGAACGCTTCTTCAAGCGCGGCGATCGAACGACAGCCGATGGCGTCACGGCGATGATGCGCGAGGGATTGTTCCTCGCCATCGATGCCGACAACCAACTCGTCGGCAGTGTTTTCGTTCGACCGATGCGGCCGCAGGGCTACTTCGGCATGCTGGCGATCGCTCCGGAGCGCCAGGGTCACGGTCTCGGACGGACGCTGATCGACGCGGCCGAGCGGCACCTCGCGCATGCGGGCTGCACGCATGCGGAGATTCACGTCGTCAATCTCCGCGAGGAGCTGCCCCCGTACTACGCGCGGCTCGGGTACGTCACTGTGGGCGAAATCCCCTTCCCGAAGCCCGACGAGCTCAATGAGCCCTGCCACCTGATCGTGATGCGAAAGCCGCTGACGGCCCTCTGATCGGCCGGCGTCGAGCGCATCGACGTGGACCGGGCGGGTTGTTCGCCAATCTGCATTCGTCAATCTGCCATCGTCAGTGGATAGGCCACACGCCTGTATATGCC
>JBKPMA010000272.1:0-6077 GCA_046731935.1 Acidobacteriota bacterium | reverse complement strand
CAAAAAGCGTGCACCGCTCGTCCGCGTACAGGACGTGCCAGTCGGGTGACTGGCGCAGCAGGTTGTCGGCAGCAAAGTCTCGACTCATCAGTACCAGCGACGGGTTGCCGCGGGCCAGGAGCGCGTCCCAGCGACCGACTCCATACAGCAACCGCTGGTCTTCGTCATAGACGGCGCGCGGGTAAACCGTTTCACGCCGGCCGTCCATCGAGACCTTGATCCTTGGCGCGAGATACCAGATCGCGTATTCCCCCCAGTCGAAGAATGTCACCATGTTGCCGCTCACCGGCGTCTGCGCCAGCCATCTGACGGGCGCGACCGGCACGTCCCACGGCCTGATGACGATGGCACCGAAATGGGGGAGCGACGCGAGCGCGAAGAGTGCGGCGGAGAGGGCAATCGATCCGGAGACCGCCAGTCGAAACCGAGGCGGCGGAGGGCTCGGCGAGGATCCGACAAAGCGCCGCGCCACGAATCGCTGGGCGACGTCCGCCATGTGTTCCGCGGCCAGCATCATGACGGCGATCGCGAGTAACGGCGTGTGCCGCCGGGCGACGAAGGGGCCGGCCGCCGCACACGTGAATACGGCCACCAGGCCGGCGGGGCGAGGACGCTCGGAGCCCAGCCACCCAACTATCGCGGGAACGAGGATGACGAGGTGCGCCAGGCCTTCGAGACTCGTGACCGCGATGGGGTTCCATTCGGCAATCTCGCCGCGCGGCTCCAGGGCCGTCCGGAGGAATACCCAGAGCTGCGGCCCGTAGGGGGTAATGGCGGTGGCGGCTATCGCCGCAAAAATCGGGAGGCCCGCCGATCGGATGGCATACGGGGCAGCCCGATGTCGCCATCCGTACCACCACACGCGGCTGGCCACGTGTGCCGCGGCCCAGATCCCGAGGAGGGCGATGCCGGCAATGAATCCGCCGTGCAGGTTGGCCCACGCCGCCAACAGCGGCACCGCCCACCAGAGTGCGGCGTAATCGCCATCCTCCGCCCGCGCAACCAGGCTCAGGACCATCGCACATCCGAGGTACGTGAAGACCTGGGGCCGGCAGGCGGTCGTCCAGGGAAGGACGAGCCACCATCCCATGACGATGACGATGGCGGCGCCGGCCAGAGGGAGGTGCCGGCGTCTCAAATGGGACAGGATGACGGCGACCATGCCCCAGAGCACGCCAAGCTTCAGGGCGACCAGTCCAGGTGCCCCGAAGCGGTCCCAGGCCAGGGCCATCAGCACCTCGGACAACCATTCGTGGTTGATCCAGGGCTGTCCGCCCGATAGATAGGAATACGGGTCGGTGCGCACGACTGCACCAGCCTGCAAGGTGTCGAGACCGAACCGGAGGTGGCCCCAGAGGTCGGGGTCAGCCACGGTATAGGAGCCCAGGAAGCCGGTCAGCGCAAAGACCAGTCCCTGGAGTGATGCGTGCCAGGCTCGCTCACCACTGTCGTGTCCTACGCTCATCTGAGCGGCAGTCTGGGCACGGTGTCACCGACATCCTTGGAAGGCGCGCTCCCCAGTCCAGCGAATGCGGGACGCGCGCGACGAGTATAATTCGCTGCCATCAGGAGAGTTGAGCGATCGCGCTCGTCGCGCGACCCTGACCGTCCGAGATGCCGTCGCTGCCCGCCACAATTGGTCGATACCAGATCCGCGAGCTGCTCGGGCATGGCGGGATGGGCGTGCTGTACCTCGCATTCGACCCGGCAATCGACCGCCCGGTCGCCGTCAAAGTCCTCCGCGCGCACACTGAAGAGCTCTATCACCGGTTCACGCGCGAGGCCCGGTCGGCAGGCCGCCTCCAGCACCCAAATATTGTCACCGTCTACGACGTCGGCGAGCACGATGGCCAGCCGTTCATCGCGATGGAGTACATCGCTGGCCAGACGCTGGCGCAGGTCATCGCCGAAGGGTCCGCTCTTTCGCTGACGCGGAAGCTCGAGCTGCTCGAGGAGCTGTGCGACGGGCTCGCCTACGCCCACCGCGCGGGCATCGTCCACCGTGACATCAAGCCGTCGAACTTGATGATCAATCGCGACGGGCTGTTGAAGATCCTCGACTTCGGCATCGCGCGTGTCGCCGACTCCGGCCACACGCAAGCCGGCGCGATGATCGGCACGCCCAACTACATGTCACCGGAGCAGGTGCGTGGACAGGGCATCGACCTGCGGAGCGACGTGTTTGCGGTCGGACTGGTGTTCTACGAGCTGCTGTCGTATCGGCAGGCGTTTCCCGGCGACTCGCCGTTTACGGTCGTACAGCAGATCCTGACCGACGAGCCCGCTCCATTGGGCACGGTCCTTCCGGGGCTCGCGACCGGCATCGTACGGATCGTGGACCGCGCTCTCGAAAAGGCACCCGAGCGCCGCTACCAGGATCTCGACCTGATGCGGAAGGACGTCGGCCGTGCGCGCGAGTCATTGTCGGGCGCGAGCCTGGAAGACACCGCGATCATCACCTTGCCGCACCGCGAAGCGGATTCGGCGGGCCCGGCGTCGCATCCCGGATCGGCCAAGGCGTCGCGGCGCACGCCGCTTCGCGAAGAGCTGGCGCGCCGCAAAACGGAACAGATCGAGGAGCACCTGCGGCACGCGGAGAACGCGCTTGCGGCGGGACAACTCGAAGAGGCACTCGAGGCGGCCGAGCAGGCCGTCTTCCTCGATGCCGACAGCCAGCGGACCATGGACGCCCTCGATCGCGTTCGGGCGGCGATCGACGCGCGGCAGGTGAGTGAATGGCTCGATCAAGCGAAGGCCGAGCTTGGCGCCGGTGCCCTCACGTCGGCCGAATCGTTCGTCGCTCGCGTCGTGGAGCTGGATCCGGCCTCGGAAGACGCCAAACAGCTTGGCACCGCGATCGTCGAGGCGCGTCACCGCAAGGAGCGCGAGGCCGAACGCCTCCGCCAATTCCAATCGCTGCTCGCGCGTGCCAAGGAAGCGCTCGACAAGAACGAGCCTGCCGCGGCGCTTCGCGCGGCGAGTGATGCGCTCCAGGCGGATCCCGCCAGCACGATCGCGAAGGACCTTCACGACAGAGCCGAAGTCGCGCTCCGCAAGTACCTGGATCGGGAGGCGAATTCGGCGATCGAGCAGGCGCGCAAGCGTTTCGCGTCCGGTGCCCATGACGAGGCGCTGGCCACTCTGGCGTCCTACACGCCTGAACATCCCGCCGTCGACGCTGCGCTGAACGAGTTTCGGGCCGAGCTCGAGTCGATTCGGAAGCGCGTGGCCGAGGAGGCCGCCGCGCGCCGCCGCGCCGAAGAGGAGCAGAAGAAGCGCGACCAAGCGCTCGACGCTGCCTTCGGAGCCGTGGTCGCCGCGATCGGCTCCGAGAAGTTCGACGATGCGACCGCGCGGATCGAGGCGCTGGCGGCGGACGAACAACTGGACGACACGCGGCAGGCGGAGCTCGAGCGCGCGCGCATCCTGCTGGCCGAACGGCTGGCGCTCGCCAAGAAGCGCGCCGCCATCGAAAAGTTTCTGGCCGAGTCGCGCAAGCAGCTGGCCAATGGCGACTTCGTCAAGGCCCGCGCAAAGGTGGATGCCGCACTCGCACTCGATGCGAACGATCCGGCCGTGAAGAAGCTTGCCGCTGAAGTCGACGCGGCGAGAGAGGCTGAGGAGGAACGCAAGCAGGCGAAGGAGCGTGACGATCGCGCGTCGAGCGCCGTCGCCAGCGCACGCCGGTTGTTCGCCGACGGCAAGCCGGAAGATGCGCTCGCCGTGCTGCGTGCGTACGAGGATTCACATCCGGCAGTCGCAGCCGGTCTCGCAGAGCTGGTTACTGCGCACGAAGCGGCGCTGAAGCGGGCGCGAGAGGAAGAGGAGAAGAAGCGTCGCGCGGCGCAGGCACAGGCTATTGCGGCTGCAATCGACGAGGCCCGTGCGACGGCCGCCGATGGCCAACACGCCGAGGCCATCACGAAGCTCGAAGCGTTCCGGCCGCAGCATCCCGATATCGTCTCGGCTCTCGCGGAGCTTCGAGCCGCCGCGGCTCAAGCCGAGGTGGAACGTCGCCAGGCGGAGGTTCGCCAGCGCGAAGAGGCCACGCGTGCGGCTCTCGCCGCAGCCGAGGAGCTAGCGGGAAACGGCGATTTCGACGCGGCCCTCGATCGTGTGGACGAGGCGCTCGTCGAAAACCCGACCTCGCGACCTGCGCAGGATCTTCGACGACGGCTGGCGCGTGCACGGGAGGCCAAGGCCGCCGAGATCAAGCGGGTCGAGCACGAAGCCGCCGCGGCGGCGGCGATTGCGAGTGCCCGCGAAGCATTCGAGCGCGGCGATCATGACGCGGCTCTCGAGACGCTCGATCGCTTCTCGCCGCCGCACGCTGATGTAGACGCGACGCTGACCGAGCTGCGGCGTGCCAGAGACGAGATGCTGCGCAAGGTCGCGGAGGAAGCGGCCGCCCGACGTGCGCACGACGCCAAGGCGCGGAATGCGGTTGAACGCGCCCGCCGTGACTTTTCTTCCGGCCGGTACGCGGAGGCCATTCAGGGCCTCGAAGCGTTTTCACCGCCTCACGAGCTGGTGACGCGCGAGATCGGCGCTCTCGAACAGCAGCAGGCCGAGAAGGCCACGAAGCAGCGTCAGCAGATCGAGACGGCACTCGATCAGGCACGCAGCCTGGCGGCGAAGGGCGATCTCGCCGGGGCGCAGGCCGCGGCAGACCGCGCGCTTGCCGTCGATCGCGAGCACGTCGAAGCGCGCGCGCTGCGCGAAGAGATCGCGGCGAAGATCGTCGCCGAGAAGCGGCAGCAGGCGCGTGAGCGTGAAGCCCAACAGAAGGCGAGCCGCATCGCGGATCTCCTCAAGACCGCGACTGCCGCGGCAACGAGTGTCGCGGCTCTCAAGGCGCTCGAAGAACTTCTCAAACTCGATCCCGACCACGCCGAGGCGCGACGCCTGCACGAGGAGCGAAGCGCCGCCGCAGCCATCGAACAGGGCGAACGGGACGCGGACGCGGGGCTCCAGACCGCGATGGCGCGCGCACGCACCCTCATCGACACCGGGAACGGTGAGGCGGCTGAGCGCATGCTGCGCGACGCGGCGGCTGCCTACGCGTCGAGTGCTGCGCTTGGCAAACACCAATCCGCGCTCGACGCGCTCGCCGCGCGAGCCCGGTCGAAGGAGCCGCCGACCGGTCAGACCGACCTGAGTGGCAGACCGCAGCCCCGAGCAGACGAGACCGTCGTGATGTACGTGCCGCCGAACATCCGGCGGCCGCAACCGCCGCCGGACGTCACGCGCACGGTTCCCGCGCCGAGCCCGGGGATGGACGACAGCGCCACGCGTGTCATGCTGCCGCCCAAGCGGGCTGGCGCACCGCCGCCTCCCGTCAGGCCGGCCGCGCCGGCACCTGCACCGGTCGCGCAGGAGAACGCCAAAACCGGCGGCAGCAAGATGAACGCCGTCGTGATCGTCGGCGGAGCCGCACTCCTGCTGCTGCTCATGGTCGTACTCTGGATGCTGCGACCGACGCCTCCGGCGGCACAGGATCAGCCAAAACCGAAGCCCCAGAGCTCCACCACCGGGCCATCACCGAGCTCACCGTCGAACAGCCCGTCCGCGTCAACGCCCGTCGGAAGCAGCGGCAGCTCACAAACGCCTCCGTCGCAGCAGGCTGGCGGCGAGGCCACGAATCCTCAGCAACCGCCCGTGGCCCCGCCGCCGGTGAACCCTCCAGTCGCGCCAGACAACGGCGTGGACACGGCAGTCGCGCAGGAGGTCGCGCGCCGCGTACAGGAGGCGCGGAGATTTCGTGCCGAGGGCCGCTCGGACCGGGCCCTCGCCGCTGCTGAAGCCGGACTCCGCGCGGATGCCAGCAACCGCGATCTGATCGAGTTGGTCAACGGCATTCTCAACGACGCGCAACGCGTCGCCGATAGCCGCAGGAACGACGCCGTCGCAGCCAACGCCACCAACGTCCCGCAGTTTCAGGAGGCGGACGACTTCTCCAGGCGCGCTGTCAGCGCGCGGCGATCCGGACGGTTTGGTGACGCGTTCCGGGGATGGCAAAACGCCGCCGAGCGATACGTCCAGGCCATCTCGACGGCTGCGAACGCACGTCGCCAGCC
>JBKPMA010000271.1:0-1979 GCA_046731935.1 Acidobacteriota bacterium | reverse complement strand
GTCCTGCACAACGCCGCCAAGTTCACGCCGCCCGGCGGGACCATCGTGTTGAACGTGAGCCGTGAAGGCCCGCACGCCGTCATCAGAGTCAAGGACAGTGGCATTGGAATCGCACCGGACGTCGTTCCCACGATCTTCGATTTGTTCGCGCAGGCCGAATCGAAAGGCGAGTCGACCGAGGGCGGGCTCGGCATCGGACTGGCCCTCGTGCGGCGGCTCGTCGAAATGCACGATGGCACCGTGTCGGCAAGCAGCCCGGGCACTGGCCTAGGAGCGACCGTGACGGTGCGTCTCCCGCTGCTGGCGGCGCAGGCATGGGTCGGCGAACAATCGGAGCGCACGGTGCCGACGCTCGCCCCACGCCGCATCCTGCTGGCTGACGACAATGTGGACGCGCTCGAAGCGCTCGCGCTCCAGCTTCGGCTCGCGGGGCACGACGTGCGAACCGCTCGGGACGGTGCCGAGGCGGTTCGTGTGGGCAGCGAGTTCGAGCCGCAGGTCGTACTGCTGGACCTCGGGATGCCTGGCATGAACGGCTACGACGCCGCACGGGAAATCCGCTGTCAACCATGGGGCACGCACGTGATGCTCATCGCGCTCACGGGGTGGGGCCAGCAACAGGATCGCCAGCGCACCTCCGAAACCGGCTTCGACGCACACCTGGTCAAGCCCGTGACGCAATTCGACCTGTTCCAGGCCATCGACGCGAAAGCCGTGTGATGGCGTACTCAGGGGAGCGACACCGGCTCCTCGAGGCCCAGGCGTTCGAACACCATCTGGCGCAGCGTACGAGCGTTTGCAACGGCCTCCGCGTCTGGATCGTTGTTGAAATACGCGTACACAGGACGGCCATTGGCTGCATCGGCGGCAAGACGGCGCGCCCACGAGTCGAGCGCCGAGCGGTCGTAGCTGCCTCGGTACATCCCGCTCGTGCCGTGAAACCTGACATAGACGAATGGTCCGGAGCGTCGCTCGTCGATCTCCGACCCGAGCTTGTCGTGCAGGCACAGCGCCACATCGTGATCCTCGAGCAGTGCGAAGACGTCGCCCTCGTACCATGACGGGTGCCGGAACTCCATCACGTGGCGGAGCCGGTGCTCACCCATCGTTCTGGGCAGCGCCGACAGGAACACGCGAAGGCGATCCAGATCGCGGGTCAGATTGGCTGGAAGCTGATAGAGGATGGGCCCCAGGCGCCGTCCGAGCGCGTCCACTCGCGACAGCAAGCGCTCGAGCGGAGGGCCAGGGTCGCGAAGACGCTTCATGTGCGTCAGGAACCGGCTGGCTTTCACGGCGTACAGAAAGCCGCCCGGCACGCGGCGTTCCCACGCTGCGAACGTCTCACGCTCCGGCAGGCGGTAGAACGAGTTGTTCAGCTCGACGGTGTCGAAATGACGGGCGTAATACTCGAGCCACTTCGCAGTGGGAAGACCGGGCGGATAAAACGGGCCGCGCCACGCTTTGTAGTTCCATCCAGAGCACCCGATCCGCGGGGTCTCCATGTCGAGCGACCTACCGAGCGGACGGAGTGAGCAACGCGCTGACTGGCGACACAGGCCCAGCTTGCCGCCACTTGCAATCCCGACACAGCCTCGAGGCCATTTGCGACGCTCCCCTGTCTCCGCCTGATGCGGAGCAAGCGAAGTGCCACGGACTCCATGCGCGCTATCATCGACGGTAACGGCAGCACCGAGGAGCTCATGCAGACATCAGTCGTTCCAGGAAGCACCGGTCCGGCGCCGCTTCTGTCGGAACCGCGATTGCGGACGATCGCGGATGCGCTGCCTTTGCTGCTCCGCGTGTCGAACCGCGAGCTGCACGCCACGTGGTTCAACAGCCTGTGGCTCGCGCACACGGGCGGATCGCTTGACGATGAGCGCGACGATGCGTGGCAGCAGAACATTCTCGAGGCGGATCGCGCGATCTACCAGGAGGCCGCCGCGGCCGCTCTCGCATCCGGCGAACCGTTCACGACCGAA
>JBKPMA010000270.1:0-5725 GCA_046731935.1 Acidobacteriota bacterium | reverse complement strand
GCATCGAAGGACGGCACGAATGACCCCGCCCCCACATTCCCGCCACGATGTAGGGGCGGGGTCATTCACCCCGTCCTTCGATGCACCCCGCCCCACTTGACAAGGTTTTAGTTATAACTAAAATACACCCATGCTTCTGGCCGGAGCCTTCGACGCCCTGGCGTCGCCGCGCCGCCGCGAAATCCTGCGGCTCGTATGGAGCAGCGAACGGCGCGCCGGCGACATCTCGGCCGCAATGCCCGACGTCACGTTCGGAGCCGTATCGCTCCATCTGAAGTCCCTCGAGCGTTCAGGGCTGGTCCAGTCGCGGCGTGAAGGGCAGTGCCGCTATTACCGGGCATGCCGGGAGTCACTCGGGCCCGTCGCCGCCGCACTCGAAGCGATGTGGGACGACGCGCTGTGGAAGTTGAAACTGGCAGCCGAGCTCGAAGAGAGCCGCCGCGGTCCGCGCCCATCACGGCGCCGCCGCGTCAGACGGAAGGATTGAACATGCCGGCACCCGCGTACCGTCTCGATCGTTCCATCTTCATCGCCGCGCGTCCTGCGACCGTGTTCCAGTTCTTCCAGGACAGCGCGCGCTGGGCGGCGTGGTGGGGCGCCGGTTCGACCATCGACCCGAGAAAAGGCGGACGGGTCTACGTTCGGTATCCCAACGCAGTCGAGGCGTCCGGGGAGATCCTCGAAATCGTCGCACCGGAGCGCATCGTCTTCACATACGGTTATCACGCCGCCGATTCACCCGTGCCGGTTGGAAGCTCCCGCGTCTCGATCGTGCTCTCCGGTGAGGCGTCCGGCACCCGGTTGACGCTCACGCACGAACTGCCGACCGAGGCATCCCGCAACGAACACATCCAGGGATGGCGTTTCCAGTTGTCGCTCTTCGCGAATCTCGTCATCAACACGATGCTGGCAAACGCCGACGCAGTGGCCGACGCGTGGTTCGCGGCGTGGGCCGAGCCGTTGGACCAGAAGCGGACGTCCATGCTCGAGGCGATCGCCGCACCAGACGTGCGATTCGGGGACCGCTACAGCCTGCTCGAGGGGATCTCAGAGATTTCGCTGCATGCCGGGGCAGCGCAGCGATTCATGCCAGGCATCCGCATCCGTCGGGAAGGCACCAGCCGCCAGACGCTCGGAACGGTGCTCGTCGAGTGGCTGGCACCAGGTCCGGACGGCACGCCGCTCGCGAGCGGGACGAACGTGTTCCGGTTCGACGCCGACGGCAAGATCCGCGACGTCGTTGGCGTGTGGCGGTAGCCGCTGTCTAACTGGGTGTCGTGTATTTTGCGGCCAGATCGGGCTTGCCCATCGCGCGATACAACGCTACGAGCCGGCGCCGCGCCTTTGCCGTTCGCGGGTGGTTCGGTCCTGACGACTCGATGAGCTGATGCTCGGCCGCCAGCAGTATCTGTTCCGCTTCGTCGTAACGCTTCATGACGTAGAGACATTCACCCAGGTTGCTCATGTCGATCCCGACGGCGGGGTGCTTGTCGCCAACGACACTCTTCTCGACTGCGACGGCCTGCCGGAACAGCGCTTCCGCCTCTTTGAGCTTTCCCTGACCCTGAAGTGTCTTCGCAAGTCCTGACGTCGTTACCGCCACGCCCAGGTTGCTGTCGCCGTAGCGTTTCCGCTGAATCTCCAACGCCTCGCGGAACAGCGCCTCGCCCTCGCGGTCGTCGCCGAGCTCGTGGCGAACCAGAGCGAGGTTGCCGAGCGTTGTCGCGACCAGTGGATGCTCATCGCCGTATGCCTTCTTCTGTTTCGCGAGGCCTTCCCGGTAGAGCACTTCCGCTTCCTTGTAGCGCTGGGCGAGTTGCAGCGTTCCGGCCATGTTGACGACCACCTGCACCGTCGTCGGATTGGCGTCGCCGAGCTTCGCGCGCCGGATGCGGACAGCGTCCGCGTACAGCTCCAGCGCCTTCGGGTAATCGGCCTTGTCCTGGTAAAGCGTGGCGAGATCGTTCTCGATGCCAGAGAGTTCCACCTGGTTGTCGCCGGGTGATTGACGGAAGATCTCGAGCGCCCGCTTGTATCCGCGCTCGGCCTCGTCGTTGCGCTGCAGTTCCTGCAGAACGACGGCCACCATGTTCACGGACCGCCCCGTCTCGATGGCATTGGGACCCAGCTGCGCCTCGCGCACGCGGAGTGATTCGCGCGCGAGACGCTCGGCTTCCTGCGAATCGCCGCGGTCCCAGCGGACCGACGAGAGGTTGTACACACTTTCGGCGTAGTCGAGGCTGTTCGGTCCGGGGTCGCGGCGCCTGATTGCGACGGCCTTCTCGAGCAGCTCCGCCGATTGATCGTAGAAGCCCAGCGCGTGATAGACGCGTCCCATCGTGTCCATCAATGTGGCTTGTACGGCAGGCTGATCCTTCAGCGTGTTGATCGACTGGGCGCCTTTGTCGAGCAGCTCGCGTGCGGTAATGTCGCGACCTTGCGCCTGCTGTGGGTCTGAGACCTCGAAGAGGCCGGTCAGAAAGTCGCTGACGCGCTGCGCGACGTGCGCCTGCGTGTCAGCTCGCTGCCGCTCGCGTTCGGCCCGCACGTACAGCAGGCTGCTCACCGCAAGCCCGGCCAGGAGCGCAAGAAGCACGAGCGCCGAGGCTGTCACGGGCCCGCGATTGCGCCGCACGAACTTGCCGAACCGATACGTGGCCGAAGGCGGTCCGGCGGCGACGGGCTCCGAGGTGAGATAACGGCCGATGTCATCGGCGAGCTGCGAAGCGGTGGCGTAGCGCCTGGTGCGGTCCTTCTCAAGTGCTTTCATGGTGATCCAATCGAGGTCACCTTTGAGCTGCCGACGGAGGGATGTTCGATCGGTCCGCCGCTTCTGCGCGACTCCCGCCGCATCGTCCAGTGTGCTCAGGCGCGTGCTGGGCGTCGCGGGATCCTCGGTCCTGATGATGCGCTGAATCTCCACGAGCGCCGCACGGCGCAGATACTTGCGCTCGAACGGGAGCGCGCCGACCAGCAGCTCGTACAGCAATACGCCGAGCGAGTAGATGTCGCTGCGTGTATCGATGTCGAGCGTCGTCATTTCGGCCTGTTCGGGACTCATGTACTCGGGAGTGCCGAGCAGCTGCCCGAATTCGGTGAACAGCGTTCGCTCTGTGAGGCGCTGCTCGACCGCTTTGGCCACACCGAAGTCGATGACCTTGGCGATCGGCGCGCCGTCCTGCACCGCCACGAGGACGTTGGACGGCTTCAAATCGCGATGGATGATGCCTTTCTGATGTGCGTGCTGGATGCCGTCGCACACGGCGAGGAACAGCTTCAACCGCTCGCCGGTGCTCAGCGTGTGGCGGTCGCAATAATCCGTGATTGGAATCCCTGCGACATGCTCCATCACGAAGTACGGACGTCCGGCGTCGGTCGTGCCCGCATCCAACACGCGCGCGACGTTCGGATGGTTCATCAGCGCGAGTGCCTGGCGTTCGGTCTCGAAGCGCGCGATGACGTTGGCGGAGTCCATGCCCGGCTTGATGACTTTGACGGCCACGCGCCGGCGGATTGGTTCGGTCTGTTCGGCGAGATAGACGACGCCCATGCCGCCCTCGCCGAGCATTTCGATGATGTGATACGGACCAATGTCGCCAATGAGCGGTTGAGGCACTCTCACGCGCGAGATTGGCGTGTTGCCCTCGTGCGTCGGCTGGTCCTCGGGGTTCGTGGGGGTCTCGGGAGCCATTTTGTTGATTTTACGATCGGGGCCCGTAATAGTTGGCAGGCACGGAGCGGTCGAGTTCGCCGCTCGCCGGCTGTGAAGGAGAGAAGATCGATGAAATCGAATCGACGGGCGTTCTTCAAAACGGTCGGTACCGGCGCAGCCGGGCTGAGCCTTGGCAGTGTCGTCCCGGTGCGCGCCGACGGGCACGCCGCGCGGGCCGGCAACGGGAACGACGAGGGACCGGTGCTTCGCGTTGGCGATGACATCGCCCTTACCGAGACGACGTCCGGCAAAGTTCGCGGCTACATGCTTCGCGACATCCACTACTTCCTCGGCATTCCGTATGGCGCCGATACGTCCGGTGCCAACCGGTTCATGCCGCCGCAGAAACCGAAGGCGTGGACGGACGTGTATCCCGCGCTCTGGTGGGGCAACTCGGCGCCGCAAAGCATGGACAACCGCTACGCGAACAAGTTCTATGCATTCCGCGACCACTGGAACTACGACGACGTCAGCGAAGACTGCCTGCGAATCAACGTGTTCACGCCAGCGCTCAAGGACGGCAAGAAGCGTCCAGTGCTCATGTGGATTCACGGCGGCGGCTACACCGCCGGCAATGGGATCGAGCACGACGGCTACAACGGCGAGAACCTCGCGCGTTTCGGCGACGTCGTGTTCTGTTCGATCAACCACCGGCTCGGTCCGCTCGGCTACTGCAACCTCGCGGGCGTCGGAGGCGAGCGATACGCCGCGTCGGGCAACGTCGGCATGCTCGATATCGTCGCGGCCCTGGAATGGGTGCGCGACAACATCGCCAATTTCGGCGGAGATCCCGGCAACGTCACGATCATCGGCCAATCCGGCGGCGGCGCGAAAGTGTGTGTGCTCACGGCGATGCCGTCCGCAAAAGGCTTGTTCCACAAGGCCGTCGTGTTGAGCGGAGCGTCGGTGCGCGCGGGCGACAAGGACTACGCAGAGAAGCTGGGCGCGTACGTGGTCAAGGAAGCCGGACTGACCCCGGCGGATATCGACAAGCTGCAGGCGCTCTCGTGGAAGGAGTACTACGACATCGCGTCGAAAGCACAACGTACCCTTGCCGCCGAAATGGCGTCGGGCGGCGGAGCGATGGCGGGCCTGCGCTTCGGCTTCAGTCCGTCGGTCGACGGCCACTACCTGCCGCAGCACCCGTACGTGCCGGAAGCTGCGTCAACCGCATCGGACGTGCCGATGATCATCTGTTCCACGCTGAACGAGATGTCGCCGGCGTGGCCTGACGCGTCGGCGCTCACGCTCACGCTGCCGCAGGTCGCCGATCGTCTCAAAGAGCGCGCGGGCTTCGGACCCGGCCTGGGCGACAAGGCACAGGACGTCGTCGCTTCATACGTCAAAGCGTTTCCCGACAAGAAGCCAGCCGAGATCTGGTCGCTCGTCAGCAGCAACCGCCAGAGTGTCGTGACGCTGGCAGATGCCAAGTCGAAACAGGCGGCCCCCGTGTTCGTGAGCTGGTTCGCGTGGCAACCGCCCCTCTTCGGCGGCCGGATGGGTGCGTTCCACTGCGTGGATATCTGCTTCTGGCTCCACAACACCGACCTGATGCTGACGCATACCGGTGGCGGTGCGAGACCGCGGCGTCTGGCAGACAGGATGGCAGGGGCGCTCGTCCAGTTCATGAGGACAGGCGATCCGAACGGCAAAGGGCTCACACCGTGGACGAAGTACTCGCCGGACCGCGGCGAAACCCTGGTGCTCGACGACGTGCCGGCGATGAAGAACGATCCCGATCGGGAGGCTCGCAGCGCGCTGCCGAAGACCTGAAACGCCTTCGACCCCGCGGGCTGGATTCACTTTACGACGAAGCTGACTTCTGCCGTTCGTCCGTCGGCATCGCGGACGACTGCGTGTTGCGGCCCGCGCTCGAGCGGCCATTGAAGGGTCGCATCGCCCGCGGCGGATCCAACTGCGCGTCCGTTGACGGTCCACGACACGCGTGTGGGTCCGGCGCCGATCGCCCTCAACGGGACAGCCTGGAACTCCGGCCGCAGGGTCGGGTCGATC
>JBKPMA010000269.1:0-3077 GCA_046731935.1 Acidobacteriota bacterium | reverse complement strand
ATATTCACCGGGACGAAAGAGTATACACGAGTGGATTGTCCGGATACCACGGCCGTCATGGAACCCCCACAAAATTTACTTGATCCGCCGTACGCCAGGCCGTATACTTATCCGCTCCACTGGATGAGAAGAGACGCCATGGGGCAGGACGAGCCAGTCAAAGTCGCGATTGCGGGCGCCACCGGCTACGCCGGACAGGAACTGCTGCGTCTGCTCGCCCGGCACCCGGGCGCAGCCGTGACCGCCGCGATGGGCTCGAGCGCCACGAGCACGCCTCGCGAACTCCCCGCGCTCGCGCATCTCTGGTCCGGACACGTCGTGCCGCTCGACCTCGAAGTGCTGTGCTCCGAAGCTGATGCGGTCTTCCTGGCACTGCCGGAAGAGGCCTCGGCAGCGCTGGCACCCCAGCTGCTGGCTCGCGGCCGCCGCGTCTTCGACCTCTCGGGCGCCTTCCGGCTCCGCGACGACAGTGCCCGGGCGAAGTGGTACCCGCACGCCAAACAGCTCCCCGAGGGCACGCTGTACGGGTTGACGGAGCACGCGCGGCAGTCCATCGCCTCGGCGCGCCTGATCTCGTGCCCCGGCTGCTATCCGACCGCGGCTGCTCTGGCACTGAAGCCGCTGGTCTCAGCGGGGCTCGTCGCCGGCGACATCGTCATCGACGCCAAGTCTGGTGTGTCCGGCGCCGGGAAGACGCCGTCCGAGCGCACGCACTTCTCCGAAGCGCACGGCAGCGTGTCGGCCTACAAGGTGTTCGCGCACCGGCATGGCGCTGAGATCGAACAGGAAGTGGGCCGCCCGGTCACGTTCGTGCCGCATCTGGTGCCGCTCGATCGGGGCATCCTCGAGACGATTTACGTCCGGGTGCCGCCCGGGACGACCGACGCGACGATCGCGGCCGCCTACGCCGCCGCTTACACCGGCTCCTGCTTCGTCCGCATCACCGGCACCACGCTGCCCGTGATCAAGCAGGTCGTGTGGTCGAACTTCTGCGACATCGGCTGGGCGCTCGACGAGCCCACGAACCGTCTCGTGGTCGTCTCGGTCATCGACAACCTGGTCAAAGGAGCCGCCGGGCAGGCCGTGCAGAATTTCAACGTCGCGTACGGCTTCAACGAGCACACGGGACTGGTGTGATGTCGCGCCACGGCTGGCGGATTCTGAAGGTCGGCGGCGAACTGCTCGAGGACGAGGTGCGGCTTCGCGCGCTCGCGGCCGTGGTCGCGCGCGTGTCCTCGCTGTTGCCGTTGACCGTCGTGCACGGCGGCGGCAAAGAGATCGACCGCGCGCTCGCACGCGTCGGCATCGCGAAGCATCAGGTCGAGGGTCTGCGCGTGACCGACGCTGACACACTCGATGTCGTCGTCAGCGTCCTGGCTGGCAGCGTGAACACGCGGTTCGTCGCGGCAATCAACGCGGCTGGTGGAAAGGCCGTCGGCCTCACCGGCGCCGACGCAGGACTCGCGCTTGCTGAGCGCGCAGCGCCGCATGTGACCGTCACCGGCGACACGGTGGACCTCGGACTCGTGGGCGAGCCGATCGGTCAACGCTGGCCGCGGCTGCTCGTCGATCTCGGTGGCAACGGCTACGTACCGGTCGTGGCGAGCATCGGCATGAGTCCGCAGGGCGGCCTGTTGAACGTGAACGCCGACACGCTCGCGGCGCATCTCGCAGGACGCCTCGCCGTGGCCAGGCTGGTCATCGCTGGCGGAACGGCCGGCGTGCTCGATGAAGGCGGCAGGACGATTCCCCGGCTCGATCGCGAAGCCATGCAGGCGCTGATCGGGTCGGGCGTGGCCAATGCCGGCATGGTGGCCAAGCTGCGCGCCTGCGAGCACGCGCTGGCACACGGCGCGGCAGAAGTCGTGCTCATCGACGGCCGCGATCCGATGGCCGTGGAAGCGATGCTCATTGCAGCGCCGGGCGAACTGCCGGCGGTGCCGACAACGCGAATGGTGGCCTGACGTGACTCCAGTACCGACCGAGACCGTGTCTGCATCAGATGTCATCGCTCGAGAGAGCGCCCATGTCGTCCAGACGTACCGCCGTGCGCCGATCGTCATCGCACGCGGACGCGGCGCGTATCTCTACGACGTCGAGGGACGCGAGTATCTCGACCTCATCTCGGGCGTCGGCGTCGCGTCTCTCGGACACGCCAATCCCGAGCTCGCGCGGATCGTCGCCGAGCAGGCGACCGAACTGCTGCACTGCTCGAATCTGTTCTTCCACCCGTACCAGGGTGCGCTCGCCGAGCGGCTGGCAACGTTGTCGGGACTGCCCCGTACGTTCTTCTGCAACAGCGGCACCGAGGCGGTGGAAGCGTGTCTCAAGTTCGCCCGCCGCTTCTGGTTCACCGGCGGTGACCAGACCAGGAAGGGCATCGTCGCCCTCCATGGATCGTTTCACGGCCGGACGATGGGGTCGTTGTCCGTGACGGCGGATCCGCACTATCGCGATCCCTTCGGGCCCTTGCTGGGACCGGTGACCTTCGTCACGCCCAACGACGACGCCGCAATCGCCGCCGCGATCACGCCTGAAACAGCCATCGTGGTGCTGGAGCCTATCCAGGGCGAAGGTGGTGTGCGCCCGCTGACGCAGTCGTTCGCGCGAACCGTGCAGGAGGCCTGCGATCGCACCGGCGCGCTCCTCGTCTGCGACGAGGTGCAGTCTGGCCTCGGACGGACGGGCGCCGCGTTCGCGTTCACCGGTCTCGGGCTGCGGCCATCGCTCGTCGCGATCGGGAAGGCGCTTGGCGCCGGCATCCCGGTCGGAGCCGCACTGGTCAGCGAAGAGGTCGCATCGCGCCTGAGTCCGGGCGACCACGGCAGCACGTATGGCGGCAATCTGCTCGCGTGCCGCGCGGGCCTCTACTTCGTCGACCAGCTGCTGTCGGGCGGGCTGCTCGCCGACGTCACCCGGGTCGGCAACCATCTCGACCGCGAGCTGACAACGCTCGCCGGCAAGCACGCCATCGTCCGCGAAGTGCGCGGCCGTGGATTGATGTGGGGGCTGGACCTCGATCGGCCGGCCGCGGCAGTCGTCGACGCGGCGCGGGAGGGCGGCCTCCTGGTCAACGC
>JBKPMA010000268.1:0-4420 GCA_046731935.1 Acidobacteriota bacterium | reverse complement strand
CTGCATGTACTGATGGAACAGGATCTCGGTCTCGAGATCCTTGCGCGCGAGCTCGAGCGTCTCGGGATCACGCACGCGATACTCGGTTTCCCAGTCTGCCCACGGCCTGTTGTCGAAGCGATCCGACAATGCGCGGAACAGCGCGTAGTCGGCAAGCCAGTACTCTTCCCACGCGCAGAAGGCCGCAAACGATCCGGCCCGGGCGGTACCGCGCACCCACTCCGTGTCCCAGAAGTAACTGAAAGCCATGCGCAGCGCATTCTGCTTGGCGCGGCGAATAGCGGCATACTCGACGCGGCTGGACGTGCGGGCCGCACGGATCGCGATCTGATCGCCCAGATCGAGCCGAGGCTCGCCGCCCATCGCCACGAAGTCCTGCACGGCGTGAAGGCTGATGAAGATGGGATCGATCGCCATTGCGCTCGTCGCGGAATACGGCGACGTCTGGCCGGCCGCCATCTCGTTGATGGGCAGCAGCTGCACGAAGCCGAGGCCCGCCTCACGCGCCCAGGCGGCCAATGGAATGAGGTCGAGAATCTCGCCAATTCCCCAGCTGCGCGACGAAGGCATCGAGAACAGCGGGAGCAGGAGTCCAGCGGTACGTCCGGTCGGCACGGTTCGAGTCATGGCGTCGCGCGTCAGCCTCGATCGATTGTCTCAAAGAGACGGGCAATTCCTCGGGCGAAGTCGACAGGTGTGACCAGCAGACTCACGACCAGGTACCCGTCGCGCTCGAAGTCGAAGAAGAAACCCGGGTAGACGATGACACGTGCCTGTTCGGCGAGTGCCAGCGCCCAGTGTTCGTCGGTGCGCGTCGCGGGCACGCGCAGGACGGCAGACCATCCACCTTCGACTGGCAACACCTCGCACGCCGGATATGAGGCCGCGACCTGCCGGAGCGTCGACAGGTTCGCGGTCAGGCGCGCCGAGATCTGCTCTCTGATGCGCGGTGCAAGCTGCAGTAATCCCGGCGTCGCCCGCTGCACCGGACTTGCAACCGACAGGTAGGTATCGGCGACGAGCTCGAGGCGCTCGAGCGCGGCCCGGACCACGTCGTCGGGACCGCCGACCGCCATCCACCCGAGCTTGAGCTGCGGCAATCCGGCGGACTTCGACAGGCCGCCCAGCGAGATCGCCAGCGCCGTGTGCTGCTCGACCACGCTCACGGCGGCCGGACTCGCCGCGTCGACTGGATAATCCGCGAAGACTTCATCCCCGATGAGGGCAAGCTGGCGGTCGGCGCACAGTCGAGCCAGTCGATCCAAATCGTCGCGGCGCAGCACCGATCCTGTCGGGTTGTTCGGGGATACCACGAGCACGGCCCGGATCCGATCGTCGAGACACCGCGCGAGGTCGTCGACGTCGAGGTGCCACCGGTCATGGTATTCGAGGCGGTACGGCACGAGCCGGATCCCCTCGAGCCCCGCGAGATGATCGAACAACGGGTAGCTCGGCACGGGGACGAGCACGCCGTCACCAGGATCACAGAGCACTTTGAAGAGATGCGCGTAGCTCTCGCTGCTGCTGGCGGTAAGTAGAATCCGATCGGCCGCGACGGCCACGCGTCGCCGGGCGTAGTCGGCCGCGATCGCCTCGCGTGCGGCGCCCAGACCGCGCGGATCCGGATCGTAGGCAACCAGGTCCAGGCGATCGAACACGGCGTGCAGGTCTGGATAGGCGAAGCCCGCACGGGTTGGATTCGACTCGGTCAGATCGATGACATCGCCACTCTGCCGCGCCGTTTCCATCGCACGCGCGAGCGGCGTCGGGGCGAGATCGGCCGGCAGACGGGACGAAAACATCGCGAGGCTCACGGCCGACGGCCGAGTACTCAGTCGCGCAGCTCGCGTGTCAGAGCTGAGTACTCCAGCATCTGGCTGGTCAAGTCGCAGGGATACGACATCGTCACGTCCGCGATGCTGCCATCGGCGGCGGCCACGGCTTCGAGGCGCGGCATGACGAAGCCGGTGTATGAGGGCAGATTCAAGTGATCCACGCGCTCGACGACTTCGTCGCGGAGCGCCCTCGAGAAGTGCACGCCGTAGCTCTCGACCAGAGCACGCGCGGCCTCGTAGTCGCCCTCGGCCTTGATGCGTTGCACCTCGGCTAGCAAGCTGCTCACGCCAGCGCGGAAGGCCTTGACGTCGGTCACGCGATAGTACGTTTTGCCGTCCTGGCGCTTGACGTCGATCGCCGTCGTATGTTCCATCAGCCAGTGCACGATCAGCTGTCGGTTGCGCATGTGGTCTTCTTCGAGCGTGCCGCCCTCGCGGACGCGCCGGAGTTGCACCAGCGCGTTTCGTGCGTAGCTCTCGTATTCGGCGAGTGTGACATCGGCGAGCGCATCGGCCGCGACGAGTCCGAGCTCGACCATCACGGGATCGGCGACGAAATACAACGCCACGAGGTCGGCGCGCGCCTCCTCGATAGTCGAGAACTGTTCCTTCAGCGCCGCCTCCGGTTGACCGTTCAGAGCCTCTGACACGAGGCCGGATCCGTGGCCGATGACCTCGTGGAGGTTCGTCGTGAGCTCGGCGGCGAACGCGCTCCACGTTATGGCGCGTGTGAGCTCCGCCTCGTCGAAGGCGAACTCGCTCCTGAACTCCTTCGGGGTCGAGCGTTCGTAGGCCTCGCTCACGTTCGACAGCGAAACGGATTTACTGCCGTAAACCTCGCGCACGTCCTGATCGTTCGGCAGATTGATCCCGATGGGGGTCATGGGCCCCGAGTCGCCGGCCTCGACGATGACGTCGATCGCGCGCGCGGTGATACCGGTGACCTTGGGCTTTCTGTACTTTGGCTCCCACGGCATGCGGTCTTCGAACCACTGCGCGTGTTCGGCAATCCGCTGGATCGCGTCGGTCTTCTCGCGGTTGGCGTAGTAGACGAGTCCCTCCCACGCCCCTTTCCGGCCCCGCGCGTCCATGTACACCTCGATAAAGCCGTTGATCGTGTCGAGCGGCGACTCACGATCCTCGACCCACGCGATGTCGTACGCGCGCCGGTCCTCGGCGCGGCCGGTGCGATAGAAGTGCGCCAGGGCCGCAAGCGCCCGCGCCATCGCGGGTGTCGCATACGCCTGCGCCGCCTCGAGATGCTCGACGATCCGGCCGATGGCCTTCGCATAGCGGCCGTCGATTCGATAGACCTCTTCGACCAGTGTGCCACCGCGCTTCACGAGGCGTGAGTTCAGTGGGTACTGCTCGACGAATCCCTCGAGATCGGCCATCGACACGTCGGCGTAGAGATTGTTCGCGCTCTCCTCGAGGATGTCCTTCCCCGGGCCTGGACTCTTGCTGGTGACGATCGGATCCACGCTGCGATCGAAGAAGAGGGGCTTGAGCCGGGCCAGCAGCGCGTCCACATCTTCGCCGGGGGCGAGCGGGAGCGCTGCGCCCGCGGCGGCCGCGTGGCGAACGGCGCGCGCGAACGCGTCGGGGTCGCACTCGAGCGCGAACTTGCGCGCGGTGAGGTTGTTGTACGGTCCGGTGTTGATCCAGAACAACTTCGTGTAACGCGTAATCGCAGCCAGGGATTCAGGATCGTCGCCGGCGGGGTACTGAAGCACCGCCTCGAGCACGTCGCGCATCTCGAGGTTGTGCACGTACCGCTGGTCGTAATAGATGTCGCGGCCCGCGACGGCGGCCTGATACAGGTGCCACGCAAGCCGCTTTTCGTTCAGCGACAGCGAGTTGAATCCGTCGGCGTACAGCTGCACAACAGCCGCCTCGCCCACACGCTCGAGCAGGTACGGACGCTCGTCGGTCGCGCGTGCATCGCTGGCGGGCGTGGCGGGTGAAGGAAACATCGATTCGCGCATCATGGTTCTCTGAAAGTGTTCGGTCGGATTTGTGTTGGGATGTCTGATCGAGAGTCTGATCGCTACAGATCCATCGATTCGAGATACTCGGGCACGTGCGTGCGCCAGCCTGATCCCAGCTCCCGGTGTATGTCGGCCTCGAGTGCCTGCATCGCGGGAAGCTCGCCGTGTACGATGCACGTGAGCCCTGGCGGCTTCGAGAACCCGCGCAGCCAGCGCAGAATCTCGCCGCCATCGGCGTGAGCGGACATCGAATCGATACGATCGACCTGGGCGGCCACAGGGACGTACACGCCGCGCATCTTGATCTGCTTCGCGCCCTCGATGAGCGACCGCCCCCTGGTGCCGGCTGCCTGATACCCGACAAACAGCACGGTGTGTCGCGGATCCGGCAGCGCCCGCTCGAGATGGTTCATGACGCGTCCGCCTGTCGCCATCCCGCTCGACGAGATCACAATCGCCGGCTCCGATGACGCCGCCAGTGCCAGTGATGCCTCTGTCGATGGCACGGCTCGAAAGCGACGTGTCAGGAACTGCGCCAGCGGACGTGCCGCCTGGCGGAACTCGTCGTCGAGTTCGTGGTTCCGCGACACGTAGAAC
>JBKPMA010000267.1:0-3904 GCA_046731935.1 Acidobacteriota bacterium | reverse complement strand
CTTCGACGCGATCACCGCCGAGTTCGGCGACGCCATCTCGGCCCTGACCGGAACAGCGACGACGCCGCGAGCAGCGGAAACCGGCGGGTCGGCGGGGTGGATCGCCACCTTGCGCTGCACCGGCACGCTTGACGGCACGATCACGCTCGGACTCTCCGAAGAGGACCTCCGCAAGCTCTGTGCGGTCGTTCTGGCGATGATGCCCGAGGAAGTGACGAGCGATGCCGCCGTCGACACGCTGCGAGAGCTGTGCAATCAGACGATCGGGTCGCTGCGCGAGCGCAAAGAGACTCGAGAGCTGACGCTGTCCATCGAGGCCGCAGCGGCCAGCGAGTCGCCGACGCTCGACGCGGCGCGCGGGTTCGAATTCTCGCTGCCCGACAACTTCACGCCGCGACTGCTGGTGGTCGCGAATGTTACGACTGGTACTGCGGCGGCCAGCAAGGTCGAGGTAGAGCCTGAGCTGTCTCCGACGCCGCAACTCGGTACGCCTGCACCGCGACCGACGGTGATCGGCGCCGTGACGTCCACACCCCCGCAAGCGGTGGCCGCTCCGCCGTCCGGCGCGCGCAATCTCGACGTGCTGCTCGACATCGAGCTGCCGGTCGCCGTCCGGTTCGGACGGACTGACGTGCCGCTTCTGACCCTGGTCCGTCTTGGCCCCGGATCGGTAATCGACCTCCATCGCTCCGCAGATGAACCGGTGGACGTGATCGTCAGCGGCAAGGTCGTGGCGCGTGGAGAAGTCGTCGTGATCGAAGGCAACTACGGCGTGCGCGTAACGGAGATCGTCAGCACCTCAGAGCGGATCCGCTCGATAGGAGCGCAGTGATGGCAAACGCGTGGATGTGGGCAGTCGCGGCCGGCGGGGTGCTTGGCGCCGCGTGGGTGATCGTCCTGTGGAAAGCCGTTGGCCTCCTGCGATCGCTGGCGGGTCTGGAAGATCGCGTCGCGCGGCTGACCGACGCCCTGGCGCTCCTGGCCGATACGACCGAGACGGGCTTTCGATCGCTGACCGAGCAGATGGTGCCCGTGGCCGCAGCTCCAGCACCCGGTCCCCGCAGAGCGGAACAGGCCATTCGCACGACGACGAGCCGTGTCGTGCGCGCATCGAAGCAAGGACAGACGGCCGTCGAGATCGCCGCGGCCGAGCAGGTGTCGGAAGGCGAAGTTCGGCTGCGTCTGAATCTCGCCCAGGCTGCCGCGCGTTCGGCGGCCGCGGCGGCACTGCCGGCGCGCAAGACACAGAAGCGAAAGGGAGACAATGGCCCGCTGCGCTCGGCGTGAGTGCGGCGCCTGGCGCCCGGACGTCCTTGCCAGGCAGGGCGGCGTCGGCGTCGTGCTCGAACGGTCGTGGTACTGCTCGCGCCGGTGCGTCGAACGCGCAGCGGCGGAGCGGCTCGAAATGGCCCGCACCGAGCTGCCTGCGCCAGCACCACGTCCGATCCCCCCGCTCAAACTCGGAATGCTGCTGGTGCATCAGGGAGCCGTGACGCCCGTTCAACTGGCGACCGCGCTCGAGGCGCAGCAGAAATCAGGACACCGGCTGGGGCATCAGCTGCAGGAACTGACTTTCGTGTCGCAGCCGGAGTTGTTGCGGGCGCTTGCCGCCCAGAGCGGCGCGCCGTGGCTTCCCGTACTCGATCCCAGGCGCGTGCGGAACGTGCCGTCTGCGCTCGGACCGAATGTCGTGCGTGCGCTCGGCCTCGTGCCGTTCGAGGTCGAGACCGCGAGGCACCGGGTCAAGGTCGCATGCGCGGCGCCGGTTCCACGGTTGGCGCTGCGAGCGCTGACGGAGCTCACGGGCTGGGTGGCCGATCCGTTCATCGTGGCAGACGATGCGCTGCCGGAGCTGTTGTCGGCGTACGAGAACGGTGTGGAAGTCAGGCAGTCGTCGGGCGTGCTGGGCGTGCTCACGCCGTACGCGGCGGCGACGCGGATCGCGCAGGTGGCGTCCGCAGGACGCGAGACACGGCTGGCGCACGCGAGATGCGATCCGTATCTCTGGGTGCGTGTGGAAAACGGATCGGAAGTGGACGACCTCATCGTCGGAGCCACAGACACGAAGGAGCAATCATGGCAGGCGGCGCCTACGTTGCACTGAGCGGACTGCGATCGCGAAGCGATCATCTCGAGCGGCTCGCCGCCGACATCGCGAACGCGGGCACGTCAGGCTACAAGGCCGAGCGTGGCACGACGAGCGCGGCCGAACGGCCGACGTTCGACCGGATGCTCGAATCGGCGATCGACGTCGCGCCCGGCCCCTCGCAGCTCGATTTTCAGTCGGGCGTGGTGATCCCGACGGGTCGCGACCTCGACGTCGCGCTCCGCGGCAAGGGCTTCTTCGTGATCGACACGCCTGGGGGACCTCGCTACACGCGGAACGGCGCTTTTGAGCGCCGTGCCGACGGCACGCTCATCACCTCCGATGGGTCGGTCGTGAGCGGCGAGAGCGGACCCATCAAGCTGGGACCTGGAACGATCGGCATTGGACAGGACGGCACGGTCAAGGCCGGGGCCGCGGTGGCTGGCAAGCTGAAGATCGTGGACTTCTCCGACTACTCGCTGCTCGGGCGCGAAGGTGCGGCGCGCTTTCGTGCTGACAACGCGACGCCGGTCGCTGCAACGGGCACGCTGGTCGAAGGGGCGTCTCTCGAGAAATCGAATGTCTCGATCGTGGACCGCATTGCGGAGCTGACCGAAGTGACGCGCACCTTCGAAGCGCTGCAGCGCGGGGTCGGATTGCTGATGAACGACGTGGACGGACGTGCCATCTCGGAACTCGGACGCCGCTGACGCCATCGCGCGCGGCGTGAACGACGGACGCGACAAAGGATCACCGATATGATTCGCGCACTCTACACCGCAGCCTCGGGCATGGCCGCCCAGCAGGCCAACATCGACACGGTGGCGAACAATCTCGCCAACGTGAACACTGCCGGCTTCAAGAAGAGCCGGATGGAATTCCAGGACCTCGTCTACCAGCAGATCACGGTGCCGGGCAGCGACACGTCGACATCCGCGGATGTCGCCCCCGTGGGCCTCGAGATCGGCCTCGGCACGCGCCCGATTGCGACGGCGCGCGATTTTTCCACCGGCAACTTGAAGGCGACCAACGGCCCTCTCGATATCGGGCTGCAGGGCGCGGGGTTCTTCCAGATCACGATGCCCAGCGGGGAAACCGGCTACACCCGCGCCGGCTCCTTCCACTTGAGTTCGGATGGACTGCTCGTGACGTCTGAGGGCTACCAGGTTCAACCGGGCATCACGATTCCGAAAGATGCGGTGTCGGTCTCGATTTCGAAGGATGGCGTCGTCTCCGTGCAGATCGCGGGACAGACGTCCACGCAACAAGTGGGGACGCTCGAACTGGCGACGTTCCAGAACCCGGCTGGCCTGCGTGCGCTGGGTGGAAACATGTATGCCGAGACATCGGTCTCTGGCACGCCAACGACGGGCGCGCCCGGATCCGAGGGTATGGGCACGCTCGCACAGGGCTTTCTCGAGGATTCCAACGTCAGCGTGGTCGAGGAAATGGTCAACATGATCCTCGGCCAGCGTGCGTACGAAGCCAACTCGCGCGTCGTGAGGGCGGCCGATGAAATGCTCTCTCAAGTTAACAACCTGGTCCGCTAGCGCTGGACTGGCGCTGGCGCTGATGGTGAGCGCCACCGTCGCGGCGGCAATCCCGTTCGAGACCGAAGCCGTCGAACGTGTGCGCGCGGCCATCGCCGACTCCGTGCGGCAGCGCATGGGTGATGCCGCGAACGTCACGATCGACGTGCAGTCGATCGACGGCGCACTCGGCACCGGCGCATTGCTGGCGACGCCAGAGCCTGGCGCGCGCACGGGCCGGCTGATTGTGTTCGCGTTGAGCGGACGGGTCGACGGCAAGCCGCTACGC
>JBKPMA010000266.1:0-10813 GCA_046731935.1 Acidobacteriota bacterium | reverse complement strand
CAGCTTCGCCGATGGGTGACTCGAGCCGGCTTTGCATGCCGCTGGATTCTCAGATCCGCGGACCGCAGACGTGATCCACACGCGCCCCTGTCCGTCGAACATCGGGTTGTGCACGTTGTTCCGGCTCGTCCAGATCGCTTTGCTCCCCCAATTGGGAGAGGGCTGCGGCATGTCGGGTGAGGTCCGCGGTGTCGCCGCGTCGCGCACCGTCAGGGGCACCTGCGCGATCGTGTGGCGCACGGGATCCAGAACCGGCAGATAGTCGGCGCTCAGCTCCAGCGCCCCGTAGATCAATCCGTTGGCATTCGTCGTGGGGCGCCGCCGGTCGGTGGAGACTTCATCGTGCAGGTACGCCTTGGGATCCGCCCAATCCCATTCGGTGATGACCACGTTCCGCTCGATGCCGCGCGGACGCGGAGGGGCGGGCGGCACTTCACCCTTCGCGATACGATCCGTCCAGTCGGCGAACAACGCGATCGCGCGCGACCCGAGCTGGTTGATGCCGCCGATCATGCTCGGCCCGGCCTGACCGGATTGAATGCGCCTCGTCCACGCCGCCTCAGTTGATGGGAACGTGCCGAGTGCCGCGGGAATCTCGCGTGTCGCCTTGTCGCCGAGCTGATGACACGCCCAGCATCCGCCGGACTTCACATTGCGCAGCCACTCCGCCTGGCTGCGAATCTGAGGAGAGATGCCGCTGGCGGACGTCCCGGGAAAGTCGGTCTTGGGCGGAACGTGCAGCAGCGAGAACCACGACCCCGCGGGGTAGTACTGCGCAGCCTCGTGCGGATTCGCCGCGGCGACGGCGGTGAGATTCAGCGGGCTGCCCGGCGTGGACGCCACCTTCTTCGAGTCCACCAGTCCGTATCCACGCACCCAGACGTTGTAGGACGCCTTCGGCAGGTCCGGTATGAGGTAGCGACCCTGATCGTCTGTGACCACGATCCTGACGAACCGCGTCGGGAGCTCGGTCGTCTCGGCGATCACCCAGACGCCAGCCTCCGGCCCACGTGGACCCGTCACGACGCCTCCGATGTTGTCTCGATCGATCGGCGGTGCCGTTGCCTGTCGGGCGTCGATCACCGCGCGTGAAGCGATCGTGCACACGACAACGGCAAGGGTCGTTGCGGCAAACACGGTCTTCCTCATGCGGCCTCCTCTTTCGCGTCGTCAGGAATGCGCAGTATAAGCCGCGCACCGCGGCATCAGATCGGTTGACCGAACGCCGCCGATTCGACAGGATGAGCCGGCCCCGATGACTGCCACCAAATCCGTCGCCGTCAGTTCCGACCCTCCGCCGGCGTCGGGACGTCTGTTGAGCCTCGATACGTATCGCGGACTCATCATGTGCGTCCTCGTGGCGAATGGCCTTGGTCTGGCCGCACTCCAGCCGTATCCCTCCTGGGCGTGGCTGGCCAACCAGGTGGAGCACGCCGAATGGACCGGCATGACCTTCTGGGATCTGATCCAGCCGGCGTTCACGTTCATGGTCGGCGTGGCGATGCCGTTTGCGATTGCGTCCCGCCGCGCCAAGGGCGCCACAACCGGCGAACTGTTCCGCCACGTCTGCTGGCGAGCCTGCATCCTCGTGCTCCTCAGCAATCTGTTTTCGAGCTTTGGATCCGATCCCCCGCTACGCCTTCAATTGATCAATGTGCTCTCGCAGATCGCGTTCGGTTACGTGCTCTGTTTTCTGATCCTGCAGGTACGGTTCGAGTGGCAGGCCGCGATCGCGGTCTTGATGCTGGCGGGGCAGTGGCTGCTGTTCGTGGCCTTTCCCGGACCGCAAGGCGCCTTTTCGCAGACGGGCAACATCGGACAGGTGATCGATCGCGCGGTCGTCGGCTACACCTACTCCGGCTACTACGTCACCATCAATTTCATCGGCAACGCAGTCACGATTCTTTTCGGATGCTGGGCGGGCCTGCTGCTGCGGTCGACGCGCAGCCGTCGAGCAATTCTGTCAATTCTTGGCGGGTCTGCTGCGGCGGCGTATCTCGTGGGGCTCGCGCTCCAGCCGTTCAACCCCGTGATCAAGCGGCTCTGGACGGCGTCATTCACGTGCCTGAGCGCGGCGTGGGTGATCGCGATGCTGCTCGTCCTCTACTGGGCGATTGAGGTGCGCGGCTGGCGCCGCTGGACGTTCCCCTTCATCGTCGTCGGCATGAATTCGATCTTCATCTATTCGTTCTGGCAGCTGCTGGGCGGCTGGCTCGACACGGGCCTCGCCGCATATACGAGGCGGTTCAGCAGCCTTGGTCCGGCCGGGGAGATTCCACATCGCCTCGTCGTCCTCGCAGTGATGTGGGGGCTCTGTTATTGGCTGTACCGACGTCGGATCTTCTTCAAAGCCTGAACCGGGAGGTGTCATGCGGGGAACGTGCTCGTGGGTCGCTGGGATCGTGATCGTCATGGCGTCGGTCTCTGCAAGCGCTCAGACGGCGCCGCTCGACACCGTCACCGAAGTCGTGCGGCAGAAGGCGCGTATCGACGTCAAGGCCGACTACGAAGCCGCGCGCAGACAGCACATGCAGTGGCACAAGACCCACAACGACCCGTGGGAGTGGGACGTGTTCGAGATCATGACCGGGCCCGACACTGGCGGGTACATCATCGCGTCTGGCAACCATCAGTGGCGTGACATGGAAGAGTGGAACGCCAGGAACGCGGCCGCGGACGGCGCCGATTCGCTGGCGCAGATGGGATTCGCCATCACGAGCTCCGAGCGCTCGTACTGGACGCAGCTCAACTCGATCAGCCGTCTGCCGCCGCAGGGCGAGCGGCTGCCGCTCGCGACCGTCACGTATTACCGGACCAGACCTGGCAGCGATCGCGCCGTGCGAGCGGCCATCGGACGGTTGAACGCGGCGCTCGACGCCGGCAACTACCCGCTCTCCACGATTTGGTACGTCCTCGCCAGCGGCGGCGAAGGACCGACGTTTGCGCTGCTGACGCCGCGCTCGGGTCTGGGCGACATGGCGCCGGCGCCCGGCCTCCTCGAAGTGCTGGCGACGCAGCTCGGGCGAGCACGCGCGGAGGCGCTGATGGCGTCGTTTTTCGAGAACGTGATCAGCACGAGCAGCGAAATGCTGCGACGCCGTCCCGACCTCAGTTACCTGCCGAACTGATGCTGCTGCTCATCGCCGGCGTCGGCTTCAGTGTGCTGCTGCTGGCCATAGTGATCGACCTCGCAACCTCGCCGTTCTTGAGCTACTGACAGATGGCGTGCGACTCGCGCGACCAGTCAACTCGTGGACGAGTAGAATCGGCACGTACCCCGGCCGCTCGACGCTCCGCAGGTGCGTCGGGTCGCGCAGGTCCGGAGGCCGAGTGAGTCTCGCACTGGGCAGTCGCCTCAGTCACTACGTCGTCGGGGTCCCGCTCGGGGCCGGCGGCATGGGTGAGGTCTATCGCGCGAGTGACACGAAGCTCGGACGCGACATCGCCCTCAAAGTCCTGCCCGCCGATGTCGCCCGCGACCCCGAGCGCCTCGCGCGCTTCCAGCGCGAGGCGAAGAGCCTCGCCGCGCTCGACCACCCCAACATCGTCACTGTCTTCTCGGTCGAGGAGGCCGACGACGTCCACTTCCTGACCATGCAGCTCGTGGAGGGGCAGGGGCTCGACCGCGTGATTCCGGAGGGTGGCCTGCCGTTCGAGCGCATCGTCACCATCGCCGGCGCCCTGGCGGAAGCGCTCGCCGCGGCGCACGACAAGGGCATCGTCCACCGCGATCTCAAGCCGGCCAACGTGATGGTCACGAGCGACGGACGCGTGAAGGTGCTCGACTTCGGTCTCGCGAAGGAGCTGAAGGCCGTCGGCCACGCGGACGCCACTTTCACATCGGCGGCACAGACACAGGCGGGGGTCGTCATGGGCACGCCCGCGTACATGTCGCCCGAGCAGGTCGCGGGCCGCGTGGTCGATCACCGCACCGACATCTTTTCGCTGGGCGCGCTGCTGTACGAGATGGCGAGCGGGCGCCGACCATTCGAGGGTGATTCGTCGGCGGAGCTCGCCTCGGCGATCCTTCGCGACACGCCACGCCCGCTCGCCGATGCCCGAGCCGACCTGCCGACCGACCTGGCGCGCATCGTGCGGCGGTGCCTCGAGAAGGATCCACGCCACCGCCTCCAGACCGCGCACGATGTCGGCAATGAGCTGCGCGACCTGAGTCGGCAGTCATCGTCGACGCCATCGGCATCCGTCGTCACATCGCGCCGTGCGTCGACCGACGACGGGTCGGGCGGATCGCGCATGGAGGACGGTTTCTGGGTGGCAGTGCTGCCCTTCAAGTGCCGCGGAGGGGGAGCTGAGCTCGAGGCCGTGGCCGAGGGCCTTTCTGAAGACATCGTGACGGGGCTGTCGCGCTTCTCGTACCTGAGAGTGATCGCTCGCGGTTCCACGGCGCGATACACGAGCCAGACCGTTGACGTGCGATCCGTCGGCAGGGACCTTGGCGCGCGGTACGTCATGGAGGCGAGCCTGCGCCAGGCGGGCTCCACGCTGCGGCTCGCCGTGCAGCTCGTGGACGCCAGTTCCGGCGCGCACCTGTGGGCCGAGACCTACGACCGTCCGTTCCGTTCTGAAGAGATGCTTGCGCTCCTCGATGACCTCGCGCCTCGCATCGTTTCAACCGTCGCCGACATGCAGGGTGTTCTGCTGTACAGCATGAGCGAGGCGCTCCGCAGCCGTACTGCCGATTCGCTTTCCCCGTACCAGGCGGTGCTGCGCAGCTTCGGCTACCTGCGTCGAATCACTGCCGACGAGCACGCGGTCGTACGCGCACTCCTCGAGCAGAGTCTCGAACACGCGCCGGGTCATGCCGACTGCCTGGCCTTGTTGGCGGCGATCTACACGAACGAGTACATCCACGGATTCAATGTCCTGCCCGACTCGCTCGGGCGCGCGCTCAAGGTGGCGCGTGAGGCCGTCGAAGCAGCGCCGTCAAATCATTTCGCGCACTACGCGCTGGCCGAAACGTTGTTCTTCCGACGCGAGGTTCAGGCGTTTCGCAACGCGGCGGAGCGGGCCATCACGCTCAACCGGATGGACGGCTACAGCACCGCCTACATGGGCATGCTGCTGGCGTTCGCCGGGGAGTGGGAACGAGGCCTCGCCCTGACCGAGCGTGGCATGCAGCTCAATCCCAATCATCCGGGTTGGTTGTGGATCGCCTCGTGGGTCGATCGCTACCGCAAGGAGGACTACCGCGGCGCCCTTGCCGCCGCGCTGAAGATCAACGTGCCGCAGCACTGGTATCCCCCGACAGCGCTGGCGGCGACCTACGGACAGCTGGGCGAAGGCGAGGCCGCGCACAGCGCGGTCGAAGGGCTGCTGTTGTTGCGACCAGAGTTCGCCTCGCTCGCGCGCCGTGAGTTCGCGAAGTGGCACGGCACCGAATTGGTCCAGCACATCATGGAAGGTCTCGGTAAGGCCGGATTGGCAGTCGATGGCGTGAAGAGCACGGGAACCCCGGCACCCACCACTGCGCCAGCTGAATCGACGCGCGTCGCGGTCACAGGATCGGGTGCCTCGCGCGAGGCCGAGGGTTTCTGGGTCGCGGTGTTGCCATTCAAATACACCGGCGCCAACGCCGATCTCATCGCACTGGCCGAAGGACTCTGCGAGGAAATCGTCACCGGCCTGTCGCGCTTCTCGTACCTCCGCGTGCTCGCGCGAAGCTCCACCGCTCGAAACGCGAGTGCGACGGCGGACGTCCGGTCCGTCGGCAACGATCTCGGTGCACGCTACGTAATGGAAGGGAGCCTGCGTCAGGCAGGAGCCACGCTGCGTCTGGCCGTGCAGGTCGTGGACGCGGTGTCCGGCGCGCACCTCTGGGCCGAGACCTACGAACGGCCCTTCCGCTCGGAAGACGTCTTCGCCCTGCAGGACGATCTGGTCCCTCGCATCGTCTCTACGGTCGCCGACTGGTATGGCGTGCTGCCCCGCAGCATGAGCGACGCGGTGCGGGGCAAAGCTCCCGATACGCTGAGCCCGTACGAAGCTGTGCTCCGCAGCTTCGGCTACTTCGCGCGTTTCACGCCGGAAGAACACGCTGCAGTGCGGGCCGCGCTGGAACGCGCCGTCGAGCAGACGCCGGGCTCTGCGGATGCCTGGGCCATGCTCTCGATGATTTGTGGCGAGGAGTACAGATTCCGGTTCAATGTCGGGGACGATCCGCTGGGCCGCGCCCTGCAGCACGCGCGTCGCGCTGTCGACGCGTCACCGTCCAATCACCTGGTGCACCTGGCCCTCGCGCAGGCACTGTTCTTCCGGAAGGAGTTCCCTGCGTTCCGGAGCGCTGCCGATCGCGCCATCGCGCTCAATCCCCTTGACGGCTCCACCGTCGAATACATGGCCCACCTGATCGCTTTTGCCGGCGACTGGGAGCAGGGGTGCCGGCTGGCGGAGCAGGCACGGCAACTGAACCCCAATCACCCTGGTTGGTACTGGGCGGTCGGCTGCCTCGATGCCTATCGCAAGGGCGAGTACCGTGACGCGCTCACCAACGGCCTCAAAGCCCAGGTGGGGGGCGCATCGTCTTTCAGCCGCGCCCTCCTCGCAGCCGTCTATGGACAGCTCGGCGAACGTCAGGCAGCGGAACAGACGGTGCGCGAAATGCTCGCGATGGAGCCCGACTTCGCCTCGGTCGTGCGTGAGGAGTTCGGGAAGTGGTACCTGCCGGATCTCGTCGAGCACCTCATCGACGGCCTGCGCAAGGCGGGGATGGATGTACCTGACGGAAAGTCACCGGCCGCCACAGGGACGCCGGCATCAGGCCCTGACTCCAGATCGGGCGCCTCGCGTGCCGACGAAGGTTTCTGGATCGCGGTACTGCCCGTCAAGTACACGGGCGCGAACGCCGACGTCGCGGCACTCGCCGAGGGGCTCTCCGAGGAAATCGTCACGGGGCTGTCCCGCTTCTCATACCTCCGGGTGATCGCACGCAGCTCGACGACGAAGTACGCGAAGGGTGCGGCCGACGTACGCGCCGTGGGCCGCGACCTCGGTGCCAGGTTCGTGATGGAGGGGAGCCTGCGCCAGGCGGGAGCAACGCTGCGCCTGGCCGTGCAGCTGCTCGACGCGACGTCGGGTACCCACCTCTGGGCGGAGACGTACGAGCGTCCGTTCCGCGCGGACGAGATCTTTGCGCTGCAGGACGACCTCGTGCCCAGGGTCGTCTCCACCGTCGCCGACATGAACGGCGTGCTCCCCCATGCGATGAGCGAGTTACTTCGCGGCCAGGACCCCGATCGGCTGAGCCCGTACGAGGCTCTGCTGCGCGCCTTCGGCTACTACGAGCGCATCACGGCCGAGGAGCACCTCGTCGTGCGGTCGGCGCTCGAGCGCGCCGTGCAGGAGGCGCCGAACCAAGCCGATTGCTGGTCGCTCTTGTCGTCGATCTACGGCGAGGAGCACAGGCACGGTTTCAACGTGCGACCCGATCCGCTCGGCCGTGCGTTGGACGCCGCCCGGCACGCAGTGGCCGCCGCGCCCGCCAGCAACCTCGCGTACCACGTGCTCGCGCAGGCGCTGTTCTTCCGCCGGGAGCTCCAGGCGTTCCGCAGCGCCGCGGATCGAGCCGTCGCGCTCAACCCCATGGACGGCGGCACCACCGCCTTCATGGGCATCCTGATGGCCTACGCCGGCGACTGGGACCATGGCTGCGCCCTCGCCGAACGAGCCATGCAGCTCAATCCTCACCACCCGGGGTGGTACCGGTTCGCCGCGTTCCAGAACGCCTACCGCAAGCGTGACTATCGTGCCGCGCTGGACGTGGCGCTGAAGTTCAACATGCCGAGCTATTACCACACGCACGGCGCGATCGCCGCGGCGCACGGGCAACTCGGTGACCGTGATGCGGCCGAGCGCTCTGTCAGGGAACTGCTCGCGCTGAAGCCCGACTTCGCCGAGACGGTGCGCGATGAGTGGGGCAAGTGGCTCGGTCCTGGCGAACTGGTGGAGCACCTCATCGAAGGCTTGCGCAAGGCTGGCCTCGACGTGCCGGCGGCCACTGCCGCGCCGTCGTCGGCACCGAGTGCGAGCACGGTTGGCTCGTCACAGGTGTCGGCGACGTCAACGGCAGGCGTGGCTGTCGCGATTGCCGTGCTGCCGTTCTCAGACATGAGCCCCGCGAAGGATCAGACATACCTCTGCGAGGGCATGGCCGAGGAGATCATGAACGCGCTCGTCCGGATCCCTGGAATCCGCGTCGCGTCACGCAACTCGGCGTTCCGCGTAGGGCACGATGGCGGCGGCCTCAAGGCGATCGCGGACGCGCTGTCGGTGGGGCACGTCCTCGAGGGCAGCGTGCGGACGGCGGGAACACGGCTACGCGTCACGGCGCAGCTCACTGAAGTCGCGAGCGGGTACCACCTCTGGTCGGAGCGGTTCGATCGCGACGCCACCGATGTGTTCGCCGTTCAAGACGAGATCGCCGGCGGCGTCGTCGAGGCTGTCAAGGCCCAACTCGGTCCAGGCCGGAAGACCGTACAGCCCCGCGTGCAGACTTCGAACCTCGAGGCGTACCGCTGGTACTTGAAGGGCCGTCACCTCCGGCACGCGAAGGAGGACCATGGCGGAGCGATGCGCGCCTTCGAAGAAGCCGTCCGCCTCGACCCGGGCCACGCGCCTTCGTGGACGGGCCTGGCGGAAAGCACCTTGATCAACGCGTTCTCGGAGCTCTCGGGACGCGACGCCTGCGCCCGCGCGAGGAAAGCGCTGGCCACGGCAGTGGCGCTGGAGGGCGAGTCCGCCGACAGTCTCGACGGCGAAGCGCTCGTCGCCATGCTCGAGCGGCGATGGCCGGCCATGGAAGCCACCTGGCGAAGAGCGATCGAGGTGCAGCCGGATCACGTGCGGGCGCTGGGCTCCTTCGGCGCCAGTCTCTGCTTCTGCGGCAAGCCGGAAGAAGGACTACGTCTTCTCGCGCGCGCCCGTGAGTTGGATCCGCTCTCATCCTTTCCGTACATGTTGACCGGATGGGGAATGCTGCACGACAGAAGGCCGCACGATGCCCTCCAGTTCCTGGACGACGCGCTGTCGTTCGAGAAGGAGGATCTCTCGGCCCTGCAGGCGTCGGGCGTTGCACACGTCGCTCTGGGTCACTTCGAGGAGGGCCTTGCGGCGATCCAGCATGCGGTCGACGTTACCGACCGTGCCCCGCACTTCCTCGGCGTACTGGGCTGGGCGTTGGCGAAGGCGGAACGGACGGCCGAGGCCCGCTCCCTCCTCGCCGAGTTGCAGACGCGGCCGCCGGAGGCGCCCGCACTCGTCTCCGAAGCGTGGTTGCTCGGCGAGCTCGGGGAGACGGATAAGGCATTCGACGTCCTCGCACGAGCGGAAGCTGAGCTTCATCCTCTCCTGTGCTTCAACGGCTTTCCTGCCTTCGATCCGCTTCGCGCGGATCCGCGTTTCGCCGCGTTGCTGAAGCGCCTGGGGCTGGATCACCCGGGCGTCTGATCCCCGTGATCGCATCGACTGCTGCGGCGTCCAGTGGACGGGCGAGCCCGTGCTACTTTTTGCACCTCGCCGGATTCGACTTCACGAAGTAACTCTTGTAATTGGACGCCTTCGGATCCATGCAGCCTTCAAGATCGAGCAACTCGATCTTCCGGAAGTCGATCGGCGCTGTCTCCGCCTGTATGGAGATGTAGCCGCCGGTAAGCGGTGTGCCATCGACCTTGATCTTGGGATCGAAGGGCTCGACCTGTCCGCCGCCGATCGTCGGCTTCGAGTACTCCAGTACGACCTTCCCCTCGACGACGTACTGGATCAGCTCGTCGCCGTGGACGATGGCCTCCACACGGACCCATTGGTCGCCGTCGTAGGTCTTCGACGTCGAATTGATGCAGTGCTCGGTGTGCAGGGTGCCATTCATCACGACGTTGGTGCCGGGCGTGCACAGGTTGGCCGTCGAGCGCGGTTTGCCGTCGCCGAGTCCGCCGAGCAGCTGCGTCTCGAGCGAAATGGGAAAGTCCTGGTCCTTCAGCATCGTCTGCGGCGCGGGCGAGTGGAGCATCAGCCCGTTGTTCCGTTTCGCCCATGCCGGACCACCGGGTACCTGCTCACCGACGAAGCGGTACTCCGCCGCGAGGATGTAGTAGGAGAAGGGATCTTTGTAGAAGACGTGCCCGAACTCGCCGTTGAACGTCGTCCACTTGTCGTAGCGGATCTCGAGGAGGCCGTTCTCGACGCGGACGGTGTCGAAGGGATTCTCTCCGAGGGTGTACTTTGCGAACTTCGGGGTCCAGCCGGTGAGGTCTTTGCCGTTGAAGAGTTGAATCCATTCGCGCTCGTCCGGGTTCTTCGAGGGGCCGGCCGCGGCTCGTGCGGTGAGGTCTGAGACCGTGACGGCGGCGAGGAGGAGCGTGACTGCGCACGCGGCGGCGAGCGGAAAGAAGTCGCGAAGGCGGGTGGGAAAACGAATCATGTATGGCTCTCCTGGAGGCGGGCGAGTGTGAACCGGCACGAGGGATATCCCTCGGCCGCGGCTACGGCCAGCAGTTCCTCGGCAAGGGCGCCCATGCGTCCGAACGCTTCGCTTCCGTTGGCATGCAGCTGCCTGGCGACCTGACCGAACAGGGTCAGCGACGACACCAGCTTCACGACATCGATCTCCGATCCCATCAGCGTCCTGAGCGACACGCCATCTCGCGCCTGCGCGGCGACCGCTTCCGTAATGGTGAGCAGACGGGCGCCCAGCTCCGGATCGAGCAGGTACTCGCGAGCCTCTGCGGCGCCCCGGATCCCATATTTCTGTGCCATCCCGGACGTGCCCAATCCCTCGAGCTGAGGGAACACGTACCAGATC
>JBKPMA010000265.1:0-4099 GCA_046731935.1 Acidobacteriota bacterium | reverse complement strand
TACTGGAACAGCAGCGAGACGAGCTGCGGATCCTTCCCGCCAGACGCGACGACACGCTGGTCGGTCGTGGTCCCCGCCGGTGAGGGCGAGGGTCCGAGATCGAGGGACACGCGATCGAAGAGCGCGCGATGGTCGCTGACGTGTGCCGTGTGCAGATCGACCCACGATCGCCGCGCCGCGCGCGACAGGGCTGCGCTCGCGGCCGGTCCCGCCGCGCGTCCCGGCACGGGCGGCTGATCGAAGCCATTGAAGCTGGTCGCCGCCGCGAGCAGCAGCACCGCCTCGTCCGCTTTGTGCACGTACAACCCATCGTGATCGGTTCGCACGTCGCCACCAGTCGCGATGGCAGTCAGGTGCGCTTCGAAACGCATGCCCGATCCGTCGTACACGACAGGTTCGTCGCCGCCCCAGTAGCTCGGCGAGACGTGGGCGGGGGCCTCCCCCATCAACCGCAGGGTGCTGCCCTCAGACGCCGTTTGAAAGCGCAGGGGACTCGTCATCCTCGCAGCCACGCGGATCATTCCGGGCTTGTCGGCGGACAGACGGATGGCAACGACCTGGTCCGGATGGCTCGCGATGACTTCGCGCGTGTAGCGCACGCTGCCGACGCGATAGGTGACCGTTGCGGTCGCCGTCGCGAGGTCCAGCTGCCGCCGGTAGTCACTGGCGACATTGCCATGCTCGAACGTCACGAACACATCGCCCAGCGGTAGATACGATTCGGTGAACGGGCCCATCAGGCCCTTGGCCGCCGTGTCGGCATCGACATAGCGGCCCTCGAATACGGCCTTGCGTACGTCGACGAGTGCCGTTTTGGCGCCCGGCGTGGATCGATCGCGCGGCTTGCCGGACCAGAGGGTGTCGTCGTTCAGCTGAAGGCGCTCGACGTTCACATCACCGAAGACCATCGCGCCGAGACGGCCGTTGCCGACGGGAAGGGCTTCGACCCAGCGGCCGGCGGCTCTCGAGTACTCGAGCACGAGGGGCGTCGAATTCGCAGTACCTGGCGCCTGGGCAAGCGCCCCGCGGGGAGCGTTGACCAGCGGCACCGCGGCGGAAACGAGCATGGAGCGGAGGAAGTCGCGACGGTCCATGCCGGCATGATAGTCGAACGTCGTCAATGGACCGTGGCGAGACGCCCGATCACGGCTCCGTGCGCGACGAGCACGGCCGGATCGCGCTGGAGGACTTCGCGGTATTTCGGACCGAACTCCTGGCCGCCATGGGTCAGCAGATTGCGCGTCTGTTCGACAAATCCTGCCACTTGTCCTTCCCGCACACCGTCTTCGCCGCCGAGCGCCTCATCGACTTCGACGATCAGGGCAGAGAGCGGGCGCAGCCACCGGAACCACTCGTCATTGAGGACGAGATTGAGAAACTCGCCGCTCGACGCGATACGGCCCTTCGCTCGCTCGTAAGGAATCCGCTCTGATTCGAGGAGCGTTTTGTGCAACCGCAGCAAGGTGTCGCGGATTGCCGTCAGTCGATCACGAGCGCTGGAGGATGGTGCCGGCGTGTCCATGGTGCTTCCGTCATGATACCGGGTCCGCACGGTACGCTCCCACTTCGGCCAGGAGCGGCGTCCCGCGCGCATCGAGCACCGTCACACGAATCCGATCGGTCGAGGTGAGCGGCACGCTGAGAATGCGCTTGTAGCCAACCGTGGTGCCGTCTGCGATCGAGGTCCAGGCGCCGTTCGTCCACGCCTCGATGCGGAACGACGCGATCCGCTGTCCCAACTGGATGGGTTCCTGGAGCACGATACGGTTGAACGTGATCGTCGTCTCGACCGTCACCACCAAGGCACCGGTCGACACGCCGTTCGGCGGCGACCAGTACGTGTCGAGCGTGCCATCGGTCACAGCAGCGGAGTCAGCGGTCGGCTTCGCCGCCGACCGATCGCTCTGGAGCAGATTGCGTCCATACACATCACTCAGGATGCGATGCATGCCGGCGAGCGCGTTCTGATCGGGCGCCGCGATGAGGCCCCGGGCATCCGGCGGCACGTTCAACAGGAGCTGGCAATTGCGCCCGACGGAGTGTTCGTAGAGATCCGCGAGTACTTGCGCGCTCTTGACCTTGACGTCTTCGGACGATCGGTGAAACCAGCCCGGCCTGATCGACACGTCGCACTCGGGAGGCACCCAATCGGGCCCGTCGCGGAAACCGGCGGTGAGCTCGGCGCTGAGGTCGGTGCCGGGCACATAGCGGGCGCGCGCAATCAACGACCAAGACGTCGGGCCGCCCTCGCCCCGCTCGTTGCCGACCCAGCGGACATCGGGTCCCGCATCGCTGAAGATCACGGCGTCCGGCTGCAGGCGGCGCACGGCGCCGATGAAGAGCGGCCAGTCGTACACCTGCTTCTTGCCGTTCGGCCCTTCCCCGTTGGCGCCGTCGAACCAGACTTCGAAGACAGGCCCGTAGTGGCCGAGCACTTCCTCCAGCATCGCGGCGAACACCTGGTTGTACTGCGGCGTGCCGTAGGCGGGATGATTCCGGTCCCACGGCGAGAGATACACACCGAAGCGGAGACCGGCCTCGCGGCATGCGTCCGACAGATCGCGGAGGACGTCTCCACCGCCGTTCCGCCATGGACTCTTGGCGATGGTGTGCGTGGACTGCGACGAGGGCCACAGGCAGAAGCCATCGTGATGCTTTGCGGTGATGATGACGCCCTTGAAGCCCGCCTCCTTGAACGTCCGGACCCATTGCCGTGCGTCAAACGCCGTGGGATTGAAGACGGCCGGGTCCTCACGGCCGGTGCCCCATTCCGCGCTCGTGAAGGTGTTCGGCCCGAAGTGGACGAACGCGTTCTTTTCCATCTGTTGCCACGCGACCTGCGCCGCGGACGGCACTGGGGGCAGCGGTTGGGGCGCGCTCAACAGAGCCGGCGCAAGCACGGCGGCGGCGGCAAGCCAGGCCATACGTCCTGTCATAAATCTCACGGCATAGTAACGCGACTCACGAACCCACGGGCCGACCCCGTCAATTCGATTCGTACGGCGACGCGGCGACCGCGCCGCCCTGCAACCACTCATACGTGCCGGTCAGGCAGCGCTATTGCAACCGGTGCAACGGTCCATCGATGGTCGCGCCTGCCGGACGTGCACGGTTGGCGCCGCCTCGCAGAGAGCGCCGGGTGCTACCCCAGCCAGCCCGCTGACTGCAGCGGTCAGACCAGTTTGACAGCGCCTTGAACTCTCGTTCATCATTGTGAACATGCGTTCACCGGAGCGGCGCGCGCGGCGCATCGAAGCGGATCGCGCCGACCTGATCGCCGCCGCCGAGCGCGTGTTCGCACGCGTCGGGTACACTGCGGCCTCCGTCCGCGACATCGCGCGTGAAGCCAACTTCAGCGTCGGGGGTGTCTACAAACTCGTCGAGAGCAAAGACGACTTGTACGTCGCCGTCATCGCACGCGTCTGGGCGGAGTATCAGGCCGCGCTGGCACCGGCACTGGCCGCGGGCGGCTTCGAAGACCGCCTGCGCGGCGTGACCCGGACCTGGCTCGCGTTCTTCGCGGCCAGGCGTGCGTTCATGAGCGTCCTCATGAGCGAGAAGGCCAGCTGGACGCCCGCGTTCCACGAGCGCGTCGATCGGCTCGTTCAGAAACATCGACGCGCCCGGCGGCGTCAGATCGTCGAGCTCATGACGCAGGGCATCACCGAGCGGCGGATCCGATTCCGCGACGCCGACATGCTCGCCTCGGCTTACCTGGGCCTGGTGAGTCAGTGCAACCTCGATGCGCTGTCGGACACAAAGCGCCGTCAGCCGAACCCTGACGATCTCGTGTCGCTTTTCATGAACGGCGCGTGCAATCCCGCGGCTTGAGCCCTTTTCCGAGGATCCCCGTCGCATGGCCCTTTCTCTTCGCTCCTTGTTGCTGACCGCGTCGCTCGTGGTGACATCCGGAGGTCTTGCGCAGGCGCAATCACAGAGCCCGCCGCTGATGCCGGCGGTGCCGCTGCCGCCGCCGGACTCGCCGTATCTCGGGGGCGTGCCGACCGGTGATCCGACCGACACAGCGCTGCCGATCTCACTCCGCGAGGCCATCGACCGCGGCCTGCGCGCCAACCTCGGCCTGCTCGTCGCACAGGAG
>JBKPMA010000264.1:0-6721 GCA_046731935.1 Acidobacteriota bacterium | reverse complement strand
CAACTGTCACAACGTCAATCCGAACGCCAGCGCCATCGGCGGCATCTACGGCTACTCGCACAGCTGCGGAGGCTATGACGGGGGACAGGCCGAGTTCGTCCGCGTGCCCCTCGCAGACGTCGGACCGTCGAAGATTCCCGAGTGGATGGACGAAGAAGACGCGGTCCTGCTCACGGACGCGTGCCCGACGGGCTACTTCGGCGCACAGCTGGGCGACATTCGCGAAGGCGACGTGGTCGTGGTGTTCGGTGCCGGTCCGGTCGGGCTGTTCGCGGCCAAGTCATCTTGGCTGATGGGCGCCGGCCGCGTGATTGTCGTCGACCACATCGATTACCGCCTGGAATTCGCGTCACATTTCGCTCACGCGGAAACCGTCAACTTCACGCAGGTCAACGATATCGTGCAGTGGGTGAAAGAGACGACGTCGTTCCTGGGGGCAGATGTCTGTATCGAAGCCGTCGGAGCGGAAGCTGATGGCGCGTTCTTCCAGCACGTGACGAGCGCCAAACTGAAGTTGCAGGGCGGTTCACCCGTTGCGCTGAACTGGTGCATCGACTCGGTGCGCAAGGGCGGCACCGTGTCAGTCGTCGGCGCATTCGGCCCGCTGTTCAGCGCGGTGAAGTTCGGCGACGCCATGAACAAGGGCCTCACGATCCGCACCAACCAGTGCCCCGTGAAGCGGCAGTGGCCCAGGCTCTTTGAGCACGTCAGAAACGGCGTTCTGAAACCGCGCGATGTCGTGACGCACCGCATCCCGCTCGACGAGATTGCGGAAGGCTACCACCTGATGTCCAACAAACTCGATGGGTGCATCAAGCCACTCGTCGTACCGGCGCACTAGGAGAACAACCGTGGCGTACACACGCGAGAAGCCGCAAACGGCACCGACCAGCGACGAGCTGCGCGAAGCCATCCCTGGATGGGGTGTCGATCTGAATCCCGCCGATCGTCCGTCGTTCCCGAAGGAGCAGGCCGTCGAGACCGGCGCGCACTGGGACTTTCCTCAACGGCAGACGCCGCGCGGTTTCAGGGAAAAGTCGACCGAGCACAAGTTTCTGACGCCGGTGTTCGGCACCGCGCAGCCGCTGCGTGGACTGTCGGGTGCCATCCGCCGCTACGCCTACACGTTCAGTGAGGGCCAGACCGCGCATTGGCTGCTGCTGATGGCAGGCGATCGCGTCGATGTGATCGAAAGCCGCCTGGAGGCCGCCCTGACCGGACGGCCAGACAACCCGATCGCTGAAACAGGCGTGATGCGTGAGTTCAAGGGCCAGGCGTACCGCACCCGCTTCGGCCAGCACCGCGCCGATCTCACGCATCAGCCCCTGGATCTCGTGATGTGGGCGGCGCCCTACGTGCTGATGGCCGGTGCCGTTTGGTTCGCGGGCCGGGCCATCAGCAGTCGCCGCTCAACGGCGTGAGCGATTTAGTGTGTGCTCTTCCAGGTCTTGACGACGTCAAGTGCCTTGGAGACGTGGTCCGCCGGGCTGATCTTGTCCGCGGCCGACGAGAGCGTCGCCAGGATCTTTCCGTCCGGTGCGACCACGAAGGTCGTGCGCTCGATCAGTGCGTGATCCACGACGACGCCCCGGGTGTCCTTCATGCCGGCGGGCGCGGATCCGGACTTGAGGTCGTACGACTTGGCGATCGCTCCGTCCGAGTCTGACGCGACGGCGAACTTGCCGGCGCAGTACTGCGGGTCGGCCGAGAACGCATTGAGCCGCTCGATGCTGTCGCCGGAGACGCCGATGATGGTGGCGCCCGCCGCGTCGAACTGCTCCTTGTTCTCAGAGAACGTGTGCGCCTGGAGATTGCACCCGCCAGTGAACGCCGAAGGATAGAAATAGACGACGACGGGCCCCTTTTTAAGCGCGTCTTTGAGCGAGAAGGTCGTCTCCTTCCCGGCGAGTGACGCCTTGGCGGAGAAGTCAGGCGCCGCGTCGCCCTGCTTCAGAGCGGCGAACACGGGCACGGTGACCAGAGCAGCGAGCAACGCACCGGCGAGCACACGATTCATTCGAAGACTCCTTGTGGAGACTAGAATAATACCGTGTATATCCCGCCGGCCTTCAACGAGGAGCGGCTCGACGTTCAACACGCCCTGATCCGCGCCCATCCGTTGGGCCTCCTCATTTCGTCGGCTGATGATGAGCTGCTGGCAAGCCCGCTGCCTTTTCACCTCGCCGCGGAAAGCTCGCCACTGGGCACGCTGCAGGGCCACCTCGCGCGCGGAAATACGCATTGGACGTCACTCGACGGACGCGACGCGCTCGTCGTCTTCCAGGGCGTTGAGTCGTACATCTCCCCGTCGTGGTACGAGTCGAAGCGCGAGCACGGCAAGGTCGTGCCCACCTGGAATTACGCGATGGTGCAGGTCCGTGGCCGTGTGCGCGTCATTGACGATCCCGAGTGGATCCGGGCGCAGATCGGACGCCTGACGAACGATCACGAAGGTCCACGTACCGATCCCTGGCACGTGACCGACGCACCAGCGACGTTCGTCGACGCACAGATCAAGGGGATCGTCGGACTGGAAATTACGATTCGACACATCGAGGGCAAGTGGAAGGTGAGTCAGAACCGGCCGCCAGCGGACCGCGCCACGGTCGCCACACGCCTCGAACACGAAGGCAAGCCGACGATGTCGTCTCTGGTGAAGCGCTACGGCGCGATCGACTGAGCGCGCGCGATCAGGCGCTTCGTTTCCGGACGGAACTCGCGATACAGATTGCTGGCGACGCGCCCAATCAACCCGGTCCCTGCGCGAATCGCCGTGGCTTTCGCCGTGCGCTCGCCCGGCGGCAGCCATGCATTCTCGGCGACGCTGGTGACAGGCACCGCGATGAAACGGCTCCATGCCGGCCTCAGGCGTCCGTCGCGCCGCTCGGAGAGCACGACGTACTTCAGCGCGTGTCCGGTGCGCGTCCAGATGCCCCGCCGCTGCTCCGACGGACGATAGCGCGGATCCTCGCCCCAGAGGCTGCCGAGCCCAGCTTCAATGCTGTTTGAAACCGTCGTCTGCGCGACGCGAGCAGCGTACCGCTTCTCGAAGCCAGACCATCCACCGCCCCATTCGCTACCCGACGCAACGGCTGTCTGCCAGCTCGCCGACAACGCTGCGACGCCAAGGGCGCCTGGACTCACGCTGCCGTCGACAACCCAGCGCACGCGATCCTGTGAAGTGAGTGCGCCACGCGACTGCGGCGCGTCTTCCTGACCGAAGACCGCGACCGGCATCACCAGCCACGCCACGATAACCGCTCCGATTGAGATCTTCGCCATCATCGACGTCACACCGCGTCTGCGGCGCACTCGAGTTGTCATTGAGCACGGTTCGTACCGTCCTCAAGGTCGCGTGTTTCAGGCGGAATTCGGGACATTTCACGCGGAATGCCTCAGCTTTTGCAAATTTTTCACGAGCTGGCTGAACGTCGGCCGCGTGCTCCGATCGATCGGGGTTAGACTTCGATGCCACTCGCGTATGCGGTGCGCGTACCGTTACTCGCGAGACTCCTCGATGCGTCTGATGCTGGTGGTCGCCCGTGTGCTTTCGGCCTTCGCGCTCTTGTCTGCCGGAGCTGCGCACGCGGATGCTCGTCAGCAAGCCGACCAGCAGACGCAGGCAGACGCCGACAAGCCGCAGTTCCCCTTCGGGAAGTTCAGCGGTCTGATGTTCGGTGACTACTACTGGTACTACCGCTGGCACCAGGATCAGGTCAGCGCCTCGAATCCCACGTCCGTCGAGGGACAACAGGGATTCTGGTTCCGGCGTCTGTACCTCACGTACGACTGGTCGTACAACGAACGGCTGACGACGAGATTCAGGCTCGAGGCAAACAGCAACGGCCAGTTCGATGGCGGCAACCTCGAGCCGTACGTGAAGGACGCGTACCTCAAATGGACGTACCACGGACGGCAGCAATTGACGCTCGGCATCCAACCCAGTCTGACGTTCGACTGGCTCGAGGGATTCTGGGGACTTCGCCACATCGAGAAGACCCCGGCGGATCTCTATCGCATTGAGGCGTCGCGAGACTTCGGCGTGACACTGAGCGGCCCGGTCGCCATCGAAGGACTGCGCTATGGCGTTCAGTTCGGCAACGATTCCGGCAACGGCTCCGAGGTGAACGTCAATAAGGCGGTGCGGATCGAGGGCCGGTTCGAACGGGCGTCTGGTCTCGCGGCGGAGGGCTTCTACGGCTACACGTCGCGGCCAGAGGGAGAAAGCCGCCACACCGCACAAGGCTTCGCGGGCTTCCGGCGCGCTCCAGTCAGAGCTGGCGCGCAGTTTCTGTGGCAGGAGCGGCAGTCGGGCGACGTCGGAGCGCCAGACGAAACCATTCACGTGCAATCGGGATTTCTGGTGTGGGACATCCGCCCAATGAAGGCTGACGCGTTCGTTCGTGTCGATCATGTCACCGGCGATCGCGGCGGCATCGAGACTGGCCTCTCCGGTGCGGAGGGCATCGACTATTGGCTGCTGTCGTCCCGTTCTCCATTCACGACGTGGATCACAGGCGCCGAGTGGTACCTGCATCCGAACGTTCGCGTCGGTCCGAATCTCGAGATCGTTCAGTACGCGCACGACCCTGACCCGGTTGCGTTCCCTGGGCGCGATCAGGATGCGGTTCTCCGGATCACGTTCTACTGGTCCTTTTAATTTCAATACAGACCCAGAATGAGGGTGTGATGGCCAATCACAGTGCTCTGTCCTCCCTTCGGCTCGCGTTCTTTGCTGTTCTTGCCCTGCTGTTCGCCGGTCCTCCGCCCGCGCACGCGCAGGCGGCGGCGCCGGCTGCGCCCGACGATGCACTGGCACGCGTGAACGAATCGATCGACGCACTGACGAAGAAGGTCTGGCCGAGCGTGGTGCAGATTCTCGTGACGAGCTACGGTCCCCAGCAGCCGGACACGCGAGGCGAGACCAGCGTCATCGTCGGCAAGCAGCGGTCCGTGGGATCCGGATTCGTCGTCGATGCCGAGGGATACATCATCACGAACGCGCATGTCGTGAGTGGAGCCCAGCGCGTCCAGGTGGTGCTGCCCGCAGCGGGGGTAGACGGCACGCTGGCCTCAGCGCTGTCCAGCCGTACCCGGCGCATTCCCGCCCGCATTGTCGGGCTGACCACTGAGCTGGATCTGGCGCTGCTGAAGGTAGACGGCGAAGCGCTGCCGGCGCTGCCGCTGGCCTCCTATTCCAAGCTCCGGCAGGGCGAGACCGTGTTTGCGTTCGGAAGTCCGATCGGACTGAGGAACAGTCTGACGCACGGCCTCGTGTCGGCCGTTGCCCGGCAAGTCGATCCCGATTCTCCACTCATCTACGTTCAGACGGATGCCCCGATCAATCCAGGCAACTCAGGGGGGCCGCTCGTCAACATCCGCGGGGAAGTCGTCGGCGTCAACACGTTCATCATGTCGCAGTCCGGCGGCAGCGACGGCCTGGGGTTTGCGATTCCTTCCGCGACGACGCGCACGGTGTTCCGGCAGCTGCGCCAGTTCGGACGCTTGCGCCGCCAGGAAGTCGGGATGAGTCTTCAGACCGTCACACCAGAAATGGCTGCCGGGCTTGGCTTGTCGAAAGACTACGGCGTCATCGTGTCTGATGTGTGGCCGCAAGGTCCTGCCGAAGCAGCTGGGTTGAAGGTTGGTGATGAGCTGGTCTCCGTCGACGGTCAGCCCGCCGAGAACCTGCCCTCAGTGATCTACTACTTCCGGCTGCGCGATTCGGCGGATCCCGTGAAGCTCGTCGTGCTGCGAGGCACTGCGCAGCAGAGCCTGAGCATCACACCGGTCGAGCAGCGAGGCGAGTTCGAAGCGATGTCGGAGATGGCGGATCCCGTGAAGAATCTGGTGCCGGAGCTCGGCATCCTGGGCGTCGCCATCGATGCGCGCGTGGCAGCGTCTGCGAAGGGTCTTCGCGATCCGTACGGCGTGATCGTCGTCGCACGCGCCGCTGGCGCGGCCGGCGAAGTGCCGCTCTTGCCTTCGGACATCATCCGCAGCCTGAACACCACCCAGATTGTCACGCTGCAGGGTCTCAAAGACGCAGTCCGCGCGCTGACACCTGGCACTCCGGTGACCCTGCAAGTGCAGCGCGAAGGGCGGCTCGTGTACGTGTCGTTCACGATGGAATGAATGTCCCTCGGGAAAACATGATGATCGCGACGCTGTGCATCGCTGTCGTCCTCGCCGCCGCCCAGGCGCCACCGCTCGTGTCGTCGACACTCGGCGGTACCTCGTGGCAGCTCGTCGTGTTCCACGGCGGGGACGGCACGACCGTCAAGCCGGACGATGGATCGAAGTACACGCTGAAGTTCAACAAGGACGGCAAAGTCGCGGTTCGTGTGGACTGCAATCGCGGCAGCGCCAGGTGGACGTCAGGCCGGCCGGGGCAGATCGAGCTCGGACCCATGTCGCTCACGCGCGCGATGTGCGCGCCGGGCTCGATGCACGATCGGCTGGTGCAGGATTGGTCCCGCGTCCGCTCGTACGCGATGAAAGACGGGCACCTGCTTCTGTCGTTGGCGGCCGATAGCGGCGTCTACGAGTTCGAATCGCTGTCGTCTGCCGACATCGAAGGTGCCGAGTGGCACGTCAGCGCAGTGGACAACGGTCACCAGGCGACCGCGTCGACATTGAGAGGCACGTCGCTCAGCCTCAAGTTCTCTCGCGGATCCGTGAGCGGCAGCTCCGGATGCAATCGCTTTCACGGGCCGTACAC
>JBKPMA010000263.1:0-12910 GCA_046731935.1 Acidobacteriota bacterium | reverse complement strand
CGCCTACTCTACCGCTCAATCGGTGTTTGTGATGCGATGGATGAGGGCGGGGTGCAGGGCGGACGGGCTGACTGACCCCCCACACTAGTGGCGATGGACGGGCAGGTCAGCCTTCTGGTCATGGTCAGGCCTGCTGTGGGGCCGGGGTCAGTCACCTTGTCGGGCCTGCACCCCGCCCTAATGTCGATCTGTTACCTCCCCGATCGACAATACGGTGGGTGCGAGATCCCGTACAGGTCGTGATCTGGCCAAGGAGAGTGCGATGAGCGGAGTACGAGTGCTGGTCGGAACGCGCAAGGGCGCGTTCATCCTCACGGCGGACGGGTCCCGGAAAGACTGGACCGTCACGGGCCCGCTGTTCGCGGGCTGGGAAATCTACCATCTCAAGGGGTCGCCAGCGGATCCCGCACGTCTCTACGCCTCTCAAACGAGCGGTTGGTTCGGCCAGGTGATTCAGCGATCGAACGACGGGGGGACGACCTGGGAGCCGGTCGGGAACAAGTTCGCGTATGAGGGTGCCACGGGCACCCACCAGTGGTACGACGGCACGCAGCACCCGTGGGAGTTCAAACGGGTCTGGCATGTCGAGCCGTCCTTGACCGATCCGGACACTGTGTTCGCCGGCGTCGAAGACGCCGCGATGTTCCGGACGACGGACGGTGGACAGTCATGGCACGAGCTCCCCGGACTGCGGAATCACGGAAAGGGACATCTCTGGCAGCCGGGTGCCGGTGGCATGGGGCTGCATACCATCCTGCTCGATCCAAAGCATCCGGACCGGATCTTCATCGCGATCTCTGCCGCGGGTGCGTTCCGGACCGACGATGGCGGTGCGACGTGGCGTCCGATCAACCGCGGACTCCAGTCGCCCCATGAACTGCCAGACAAGGACGCGGAGGTCGGGCACTGCGTACATCGCATCGCCATGCACCCGTCACGTCCCGACGTCCTGTTCATGCAAAAGCACTGGGACGTCATGCGCAGCGACAATGCCGGCGACTCGTGGCACGAAGTCAGCGGCAATCTGCCCAGCGATTTCGGGTTTCCGATCGACGTCCACGCACACGAGCCCGAGACGATTTACGTCGTCCCTATCAAGAGCGACTCGGAGCACTATCCGCCGGAAGGAAAGTTACGCGTCTACCGCAGCAAGAGCGGCGGGAACGAGTGGGAAGCTCTGACCAACGGTCTTCCGCAACGCGACTGTTATGTGAACGTGCTGCGTGATGCCATGGCGGTCGATCGGCTCGACCGGTGCGGCATCTACTTCGGGACGACCGGCGGTCAGGTTTATGCTTCTTCCGATGCCGGCGACAGCTGGACCGCGATCGTCCGCGATCTGCCTGCCGTGCTCTCGGTCGAGGTGCAGACGCTGTAGGAGCCGCATCGCGCCGCGCGGGCCTGTCGTGGCGCGCACGAGAAGAGAACCATGATTCGAGTCGTTCTGCCCGCTCATCTCCGGACGCTGGCCCGTGTCGACGGCGAGGTCAACCTCGCTGTCGATGGACCAATCACTCAGCGCGCGGTGCTCGACGCGCTCGAGGCCTCATACCCCGCACTGTGCGGGACCATCCGCGACCACGTGACGTACCGCCGGCGTCCGTTCGTTCGGTACTTCGCCTGCGAACAGGATCTCTCCCACGAGGTCCCCGACGCCCTCCTTCCAGAGGCCGTCGCCCGTGGTGAAGAGCCGTTCCTTGTCGTCGGCGCCATGGCTGGCGGCTAGCGCTCAGAAGACCCGCGCTTCGACGCTGCGCAGTGCCAGGTAGCCGAATGCGGCGGCGGTGCCGGCGCTCAGTGCCATCGGAATCCATGGCACGTGGTGATAGAAGAAGTAGTCCGCGCCATTCATCGCCCGGAAGACGCTGTAGGGCGTCAGGTCCTTTGCGACAAACGTAATCACGCCCCACAGGATCACGATCGCCGCCATGCCCAGGTACGTGCCGGCATCCGAGGCGATCGTCCGCAGATACATGGTCAGGCCCACGAGGCCCGCGCCGCTCACGACCAGCACGAGGCTGTGTACCAACGCGTCCGACACGGGGAAGCGCTGTCCGACCGTCGGAGCGATGGCGCAGACGAGCAAAGAAGGCACGAGCGTCAGCGCCAGCATCTGCGCGAACGTGAGTGACACGCGCGTCCAGACAACACGCCGCCGCGTCACCGGGAGCGAGAGCAGGTACTCGCGTCCGGCGGGCTGCTCGAAACCGGTACCCGCCAGGCCGATCGCAAACATCGGCCAGACGAGAAGGAGCGTCGTGCTGAACCAGCGGATCCACACGTAGCTCCTGAAATCGCCGTGTCGGATAAGGTCCATCTCACCCGGCAACACGCCAAGCGCTCCGTTGGGATACGACGATGCCGGATCCAGCGGGTACGACATGTACAGCGCGAGCACCTGCGCGCACAGCGCGAACAGGCCCAGCAGAAACCACCGTTGCGTATCGAGCCACGACTTGTACCAGAGCATGGTCACCTCACATCTGCGGCACTGGCCACGTCGAGAAAGACGTCTTTCAACGTCACAGGAGACACCGCGACATCGCGTGCGTTGTGTGCCCGCGCGTTGGCGACGACATCGTCCACGTGATCGCTGACGAGCAGCGACAGCATCCGTCCATCGGTGCGTGTGCGGCGGACACCCGTCGCACGGAGGAGCCCGTCGGGCGGTGTGCCGTCGAAGGCGGCAATGACCCAGCGATACTGCGCCTTCAACTCGTCAAGCGCAGCGTCGAAGACGAGCCGTCCGCGGTCGATGATGCCGACGCGATCGGCAATCTGTTCTACTTCGGTGAGCTGATGGGACGAGAAGAAGACGGTCAGTCCCGGACGATCCGCCGCAGCGCCGACGAGGGCCTTGAGCACGCGCTCGGTCAGTGCCGGATCGAGTCCGTCGGTTGGCTCATCGAGCAGGAGCAGGTCCGCGCCCCGCGAGAGCGCCAGCAACAGAGCCACGGCGGTCTTCGTGCCCTTCGACAACCGGCTGACCCGCTGGTGGCTCGGAATCTCGAAGCCGTCGAGACATCGCTGTTCGACGTCGTGCTGCCAGGCGGGGAACAAGGGTCTCGAGATAGCCAGCACCTGATTGACGGTCATCCCGGGCCACGCGGCGCGGTCTTCACCGACGAAGCCCGTTCGCTGCCGGATGATCACACCGTCCGCCGCTCGATTCATACGGTGGCCCAGCACAGACGCCTCGCCTGCATCCGGTCGAACCGCTCCGATCAACGCTTTCAACGTCGTCGTCTTCCCCGCGCCATTGCGGCCGACGAAGCCGTAAATCGATCCGGCGGGCACGCGCAGATCGAGGCCCTCGAGCGCAGTCACACGTCCGTATTGCTTCCGCAGCCCGTTGGTCTCGATTGCCAGGTCTGAGGTGCGCATCATTTCCTCGTACGCGGCTTGTCGGCTAGCCGCTGCAACTCCGCATCGACGAGGCGTCGAATCTCATCGACCGTCAGGCCGGTCGATGTCAATCGATCGAGCAGCGCCTGAATGGCCGGCTGGGCCGCTTTGACGCGCGCCACCCGGTTTGCCGTGCCGTTCTCGGCGATGAACGCACCCGCTCCCTGCCGCAGCTCGATGACCCCCTCGTGTTCCAGATCGCGGTAGGCCTTAGCGACGGTGTTCGGGTTGATGACGATGTCTTCGGCCACGCGCCGGATCCCGGGCAGTTGGTCTCCCGGGCGCAGCGCCCCGACGTCAATCGCGTGCTTCACCTGCTCGATCAGTTGCAGGTAGACGGGCACGCCCGACGAGGGATTCGAGCGAAAGATCATCGCGCCTACTTCTGTGATCGCGTGAGGACCAGGGGCAGCGTCGCGGTCCCCTGGGCCCAGGTGCCGGTCAGTTGGTCGTCTTTCATCTCGCCATCGAACGTGCCGCCAATCGCGCTGACGCCAACCGTGACGTGCGACGCGGTCTGCGTGATCGCGGTCACAGGAATCTCAGCGGCGCCCTGGTCGAGACTGATGAGCGTGCCGGTCGCCGATCCGTTCGCATTCGACAGCTTCAACACGAGTCGCAGCGTCGCACTGCCGGCATTCAGACTGCCTTCCCACGTCCCCTCGAGCTCTTTGGTGATGGGGGCGTTCTTCAGCGGGGTCTCGAGTCGCGCCTCGCCTTTCCATGTGAGCGTGAATGGCATCGTGGTGCCACCCTGGCTGAACTCGCCGGTCATCGTCTTTGAGTCGTTGCCAACGGTTCCTTTGAACCGCGGGTCCCCAGGAATGGACTTCATGCCGAACGTGACGGCACCGGCTTCGGCTGCGACGCCGGTCAACGGCAGTCCCTTAATGTGTTGGGCGGGGATGGTGATCTGCCCTTGCCACACGTCGGCCGGGCGGGCGAGATCGACCTCGATGGCGAGTTCTTGTCCGGGGGCCTGGATGGTCCCCTCCCAGTGGCCGGCAGGCGCGGGTGCTGATGTCACGGACGGTGGGGGTTGCAGGGCGAGGAAGCCGAGGATTGGGAGCCACGTCCGGGCGCTGAGCGTCATGGGAGCCTCCAAACTGTACTACTCTAATAGCACACTAGCACTGTCGTGGGACGTGCGTCAAGCGGCACGTTGTGGCTGGTGTTCTGGCGGGCCTGGGGGACCCCGCTCACGCGATGTCTCGCGCTGTCGCCGAGCTATCGGTATCGTATGAAGATACGATATGTTATACAGATGTCGAAGAAAGCCGTCTCGCTGACACTCGACGAGGGGAATCTGCTCTGGCTACGTGGTCGTGGGTATGGCCGCGGCAATCTGAGCGCAGCCGTCGATGACTTGATCGCAGAGGCTCGGGCAGGCCGGCTCGGTCGTCCGGCGCCGCCACAGTGCGTCGTCGGGACGATCGATCTGGCGGCCGATGACCCGACGCTCGCCCGTGCCGACGCGGCCGTGCGGGAGCTGTTCGCGCACTCGCTTGCACGGCCGCTGCATGTCCGCGAGGCTCCTGCGTCTCACTCGAGGTCCCGACCCAAGCGGTCTCGCCGCCGTGGCTGAACTCCCGGCAGCCGTCACGGACACGCACGCGCTGCTCTTTCATGCGGCAGCGGCTCGTACACTCGGTCGCCGAGCCACGGTACACTTCGAGGCCTGCGAGCGTCAGCACGCGCTCGTGTACGTGCCGATGGCAGTGGTCTGGGAAGTGAGTCTGCTCGCACGAGCCAGCCGCATCAACCTGCGCCGGCCGGTTCGAGACTTCTTCGGCGATCTGTTCAGTAACCCCGCGTATCATCCCTACGACGTCGCGCCCGAGCAGGTCTACCTGGCTGAGGAGCTGCGGTTCACACGGGATCCGTTCGATGCGCTGATCGTCGCCGCCGCAGTGACACTCGACCTCCCACTGCTGACGCGAGACGAAGACATTCGCCAGTCTGGTGCCGTTCGAATCATCTGGTAGGGCGACAGGGACGGGCTCTCCGTGCGGAACTCGAGGAATTCACCGTCCATCGACAGGATGACGGGCTTCCACTTCCGACCACGTCACCATGCGGCGTTCGGTTTCGTCCACCAGCCGTAATCGAAGGGAGTGCAGGCTACGCGAGAAGGTGAGCGGGGGCACGGCCTGGAATGCGGGGATGGTAGCCTGGCATTCCGCCAGACCGTAGAACGGCACGCGCGGCTGCACGTGGTGGATGTGATGCAGGCCGATGTTGGCCGTGAACCACTGCAGCACCCGCGGCAGCTTGTAGTAGGAGCTGCCCTCGAGCGCCGCCTTCATCGGATCCCAGTGCGGACGTCGCGCCCAGTAGACGTCCTCGTATTGATGCTGGACGTAGAACAGCCATACGCCGACGGTCGCCGCCAGTAGCAGCGGTGGCAGCTGCGCCACGAGCAAAACGCGCACGCCTATTGTCAGATAGGCGGTGAGGAGTACAGCAACGATCCACGCGTTCGTGAAGTGCACGCCGAATCGCTCCCGCTTGCTGGCGCCGCGCGAGGGCCAACGATAGCTCAGCATGAACAGGAAGGCCGGACCGATACCGAACATGAGAAACGGGTTCCGGAAGATGCGGTAACCGAGGCGCTTCCATCGGGGGGCCGCGAGGTATTCGGCAACCGTCAACGTCCAGACGTCACCTTGTCCGCGTCGGTCCAGATCTCCGACGGTGGCATGGTGTTCGGCGTGCGATTGCTGCCATTTTTCAAACGGTGTCAACGTCAATAGACCGGCGGCATATCCGACCAAGCGGTTGGCGCGCCGGGACTGGAAGAACGACCCGTGGCAGCAGTCGTGAAACACCATGAACACGCGCACGAGGAACGCCGCCGCCGGCACGGCCAGCGCGAGTGCCATCCAGACGTGCCCCCGGCTGACCAGCACCAGCATCGCCACGGCGAGACAGAGGTAGGGAGTAAACGTGAGTAGGAGCTGCAGGAGCGCCTGGGAACGCTGAGGCCGGCCAAAGGGTTCGACCAGCGCGCGAAGCTCTGAACTGTTTGCCACTCATCTAGTGTATGCGACGAGTGGATCGAGCGGTGGGATTGCTGCAGTCGTGCGAGGCGCCGCCGCGCCCCGCACGCGCAATCAGAATCGGAACGTCACGCCTGCCGTCGCTCGCCAGAAGTCGAAGTTGCCGAGATCGATATCGACGTTCGCGCCGCGATCGGAATCGTGGACGCTGCGGAAGTATCTCGCGTCGCCACGGATGCCCACGTGCGGCGAAACGAACGCGATCAGACCGGCGCCGACGTTGACGCCGAAGCTGTTGTCATTGAGTTCGAAAACGTTCGAGACGCTCGTAGCGTGCGTGCGTATCAATCCGACACCGCCAGACACGTACGGGCGGATGCCTGGCTCACCGAGTGGCACGGCGAGCATGAGGTTCCCCATGACAGTCGTTACGTTGCTGTCGCCGATCGATGGTGTGTCGTTGCCAAAGAAATCGGGTGTGATGCCGGCATCGAACTCAACCCCGAAAACTCCGGCTCCCAGAAATGCCGCGCTGCCTCCGTATGTAATTTGCTCAGAGGTCGTGTCGCCGCCGAACGCGGCGCCGAGATATGGCGTGAACAACCAATCCGCGCGCGCAGTCTGTGCGGTCGAGCCGAGCAGCAGTATGGCAATGGGAAGAATCCAGAGCTTTCGAAACATTCGAAACATTCATTAGCCTCCGTTCACAGACCCTGCACGCCCCATGCCGCCCGATCTCGACAGCAGCGCGTGGAGCCCATCTTGCATTTTCGAGCGCATGGCATTCGGGCACGAACGCGATCGGCTGCGCCGGAGCGGTCGAGTTCGCTGGTGGCTGGTCCTAACTGGAGCAGGCATGGGCCTGCTCTGGTGGCTGAAGAGGAAATCGGTGCATGCGAATTCTGCAAGTCGCGCCGCTGATTGAACGCGTGCCTCCCGTCGCCTATGGAGGCACCGAACGTGTCGTGTCCTACCTGACGGATACGCTGGTTGATCTCGGGCACGACGTGACGCTCATCGCGAGTGGGGACTCGATTACCAACGCGCGTCTCGTGGCGGCATCGCCGCGCGCGCTGCGGCTCGATGAGAGCTGTATCGATCCGCTCGCGCACGAGATTCGTGAAGTGGAGCTCGTCGCGCGCATGGCGGAGCAGTTCGACCTCGTGCACTTCCACACGGGCTTTCTGCACATGCCGATCGCCAAGCGTCTGCGCGTGCCAAATGTGACGACGCTGCACGGCCGTCTGGACGTAGCGGATCTCGTGCCCCTGATGGAGGAGTTCCGCGACCTTCCATTGGTCTCGATCTCTGACGCGCAGCGACAGCCGCTCGAGGGGATGAACTGGCAAGGCACGGTCTATCACGGGCTGCCGCCAGATCTTTTGCCGTTCAACCCGGCGGGCGGTGACTATCTCGCCTTTGTCGGACGGATATCCCCCGAGAAGCGCGCCGATCGCGCCATCGCCCTCGCGAAGCAGGCAGGCATGCCGCTCCGGATCGCGGCCAAGGTCGATCCTGCGGATGCGCAGTACTTCGAGCGCGACATCCAGCCGCTGCTCGAACATCCGGGCGTGTCGTTTCTGGGTGAGCTGGCCGACGATGACAAGGCGGCTCTCCTCGGCGGCGCGCGCGCGCTTCTGTTTCCGATCGACTGGCCCGAGCCGTTCGGCATGGTCGTCATCGAGGCTCTGTCGTGCGGGACGCCGGTGATCGCGTGGAATCACGGCTCGGTGCCAGAACTGATCGAAAGCGGTGTCACCGGTTGGATCATTGAGTCGGAGGAGGCAGGCGTGGACGCCATCGCACAACTCGACCGGATCGATCGCCGCGCATGCCGTGCAGCATTCGAGCAGCGCTTTGCGGCCGAACGCATGGCTCGCGACTACGTCCAGATCTACGAGCATCTGCTGCACGAGACCCGGAGCGATCGCTCCCTCGAGGTGACCGGCGCATGAGTGTAATCGCCGACGCGCCAGACGCGTACTACATCGTTGCGTCAACCGATGGTGACGATCCCCAGACGAGGCTCCTCAAGCAAGGCGAGACGTTCGCGGTCTTCGACGCCTTCGGAGATATCACGGGCAAAGCAGGTCAGGGTCTCTATCATGATGGGACGAGACACCTGTCCGCGCTCCGGTTGCGTCTGAGCGGCCAGCGGCCGTTTCTGCTCGGGTCCGCTCCAGACTCGAAGAGCCACGTCCTGGGCGTCGATCTCACCAATCCCGATATCTCGTCGGCAGGAGCGGTCGTCGTGCCGAGGGGCGTACTGCACCTCAGAAAGACGATCGTCCTGTGGCAGGCGACCTGCTTCATGCGCATCACCATCACCAATCATGGGCAGGAGCCGATCCCGTGCAGCGTCGAACTGTCGTTCGACAACGACTTCCGCGACCTGTTCGAGATTCGCGGCACGCATCGCGCCGAGCGCGGAACCATGCTGCCGGTGCGTGCCACTGAAGACGGCCTCATCATGGGCTACGTTGGGCTGGACGGCGTCACGCGTCAGACCGTCGTTCAGGTCGAGCCCACAGCGGTCCTCGAGCAGACCAGCTGCCGCGTGTCACTGGATCTGATGCCCAATCAGCCAAGCGACATTGTCGTGACGGCCGGCTGTGCGGGATTCAGGCAGACCGGGCCATTGCACACGCAATTCCGCGACGCGATGACCGACGCGCGGGCGGCGATCGATGTCGAGGACGATCGTCTCTGCAGCATTGCGACGTCGAGCGAACTCTTCAATCAGTGGATCCAGCGCTCGCGCGCCGACCTAGCCATGATGGTGACCGAGACGCGGCATGGACCGTACCCATATGCCGGCGTCCCGTGGTTCAGCACGATTTTCGGCCGCGACGGTATCCTCACCGCGCTCTCGGTGCTCTGGGGGAATCCGTCGCTCGCGAGAGGTGTACTGCTGTCGCTCGCTGCGACCCAGGCTGTCGACTACGACCCCGCGCGGGACGCCGAGCCCGGCAAGATTCTTCACGAGCTGCGCGGCGGCGAGATGGCGGCGCTCGGTGAAGTACCGTTCGGCGCGTACTACGGCAGTGTCGATGCCACGCCGCTCTTCATCCTGCTGGCAGGCCGCTACTACGACCGCACCGGCGACCTTGCCACCATCAAGGAGCTCTGGCCGCACATCGAGGCGGCGCTAACGTGGATCGACGGCGATGGCGACCGCGATGGCGACGGCTTCGTCGAGTACGCGCGCGCCACCGACCGCGGCCTGGCCCAGCAGGGATGGAAGGACTCGTACGACTCGGTCTTTCACGCCGACGGCAGACTGGCCGACGGCCCGATCGCACTGAGCGAGGTACAGGGTTATGTCTACGCCGCGCGCCATCACGCGGCGGAGCTCGCCTCCGCGCTCGGCGATCGCAAACGCTGCCGTGACCTGCAGCGCAAGGCCGAACGGCTGCACGACGCGTTCGAAGATCGGTTCTGGTGTGACGACCTCGGCGCCTACGCTCTGGCACTCGATGGCCGGAAACAACCGTGCCGAGTCGTCTCGTCCAACGCCGTCCAGTGTCTGATCAGCGGCATCGCCGTGCCGGAACGCGCCGCACGGCTCGCCGAGACCGCACTGAGTCCCGAGATGTTCTCAGGCTGGGGGCTGCGCACCATCCGCGAGGGCGAGGCGCGATTCAACCCCATGTCGTACCACAACGGCTCGATCTGGCCGCACGACACGGCGCTCGGCGCCCTGGGTCTCGCCCGCTACGATCGGAAAGATGCCGTCGTGCGCCTCGTTGAGGGGCTGTTCGCCGCTGCCCAGCAGTTCGAGCTGCGGCGCCTGCCAGAGCTCTTCTGTGGTTTCACCCGTCGCACCGACGAGCCGCCCACGCGGTACCCAACCGCCTGCGCTCCACAGGCATGGGCCTCGGCGTCCGTCTTCCTGCTGATCCAGGCGATGCTCGGCATCGAGATCAACGCCGGACGGAAGCGTGTGACGTTTCGACAGCCGCGTCTGCCGGACTCACTCGAATGGGTCCGCATCAGAAACCTCGTCGTCGGCGGCGCGGAGATCGACGTGTTGTGTGAACGCCGCGGCGAGGATGCCGGTGTCAGCGTGCTTCGACGGCGGGGCGACGTCGCGCTCGTGACCGAACGATGACTGGTGCCTGACCGGTGTTCGACGCTATTCGCGATCGTCAGGCGTTTGCCCCAGCCCAGGGCCACGGCGAGCCGGACGCTTCCAGCGGCCAGCCGCCAGGCCGAGCAGCGTGACACCAGACGCCAGCGACAGACCGGCGATCACCGCAAAGAATGGATTCGACTGCGCGCTCGATATTCCGGATCCGAGTCCGGCGGTCGGCGCCATCGCACCGCCAAGCAGCCAGAACAGCAGACCAACGCCAAGCACCGTCAGCAATCCACCTGCGCCCACCTGCCACATTGTGTCCTCCGGCTGGAAGGAAAGCAGAGGACGTGCCGGTGAACCCCGCTGAGGTGCGCGCCGGCCGCTCCGACCCGATTTACAAGTGGTTCAGGTGCAAATCGGCAAGAACTGCATGCTCGAGGCACAAAAAGCCGCAAGAACGGAGGAATTGCGATGGCATTCGAGTTGCTGAATAGAGATGCAACTACGCTCGTTCGGCATCCCGCTGGACGGCATCAATCCCACCACTACGACAGAGAGGCCTTTGCCTCTCTGCTCGCCTGTACGGAAGACGATTTCCGGCGGCGAGATCGCTATTTCGATTCTGTAGGATTGCGTGCTGCGGCTCGCTGCCGCTCGATGGAGACGCGCGCGACTGCGAGCAGCAGTTGCGTGGTGTCAACGGGCTTGGCCAGATACGCGCGATATCCCGCGGCGACTGCCCGCTCGCGATGGTCTTCGCCGGAGTAGGCCGTGAGCGCGATGGCGGAGACCGTACTGCCGGCCGCGCGCGCCAGGTCAGTGAGCTGTGCGACAAGCCCGTAGCCGTCGGTGCCGGGCATGCCGATGTCACTGACGACGACGTCGACTGCTAAAGGATCGAAGGCGGCGATGGCCGCCGCCGCGGAATCCGCGAGGCGCACCTGCGCCCCGTGCCCTTGAAGAAAGCGGGCCACGAATTCGAGCGTATCGCGCTCGTCGTCGACGACGAGAATCGTCAGGCGATCGAGCGACGGGGGAGACATGACCTGTCCGGCGGTGAGACTTCCGCGAGGACGATTCCCTGCCTTCGCTGGATCCGTTCCGAGCGGAAGCCATACCGTGAACGTCGCGCCTCGCTGCTCGCCTTCACTGGCGACGGCGACATGTCCGCCGTGGAGCTCCACCAGGTGCTTCACGATTGCCAGGCCCAGGCCGAGTCCGCCGTAGCGCCGGCTGGTCGACTGGTCGGCCTGGTTGAACCGATCGAAGACCTGTCCGAGAAACTCCGGCCGAATCCCCAAGCCGTCGTCCTCCACCGTAAGCTGGGCACACCCATCGGCAACGCCGACGCGCACGGTGACGTGTCCGCCAGACGGCGTGAACTTGACGGCGTTCGACAAGAGGTTGCCGATGATCTGGAGCAGGCGTGCCGGGTCGCCGTTCAGTGGAGGCGTGCTGTGATCGACATCCGAAATCAATTCGATTTGTTTCGCATTGGCGCTCGGCGATGCCGTGGCGATCGCCTGATCCACGAGCGCGGGAAGGTACACGTCCTGTAGGTCGATCCTCAGCTTGCCAGACACGATGCGGCTGACGTCGAGGAGATCGGAGATCACCTGGCCGAGGAGCTGCGCGTTTCTGAGAATGACGTCGATGCCGCGGCTTACTGTCGCGGCGTCGTCCGGCTGATGACGCATCAACTGGGCCCACGACGCAATCGCGTGCAGCGGCGTCCGGAGCTCGTGCGACACCAGCGCGACGAAGGCGTCCTTCGCCCGGCTCGCGCGCTCCGCATCGGCGCGCGCGTCGCGTTCGGCCGCGAGCAGATGATCACGCTCCAACTCGATGCGCTTCTGCTCCGTGATATCTCGCACGATCTTCGAGGCGCCGATGACGCGGCCTGACGTGTCGCGCACTGGCGACACGGCCAGCGACACGTACAGCGGCTGCCCGGTTTTGGTCAGCCGAATGGTCTCGAAATGCGCGATCTTGTCTCCCCGCCGGAGGCGCGCCAGGATGTCGTCTTCTTCGGCCTGACGCTCGGCGGGGATCAGAATCCGTACGGGCTGCCCGATCAGTTCCGCGGCGGTGTAGCCGAACATCCGTTCCGCCGTTGCGTTGCAGGACTGGATGATCCCATCGAGATTCTTGGCGATGATCGCATCGTCCGCCGACTCGACGATCGCCGCCAGATACGCCTGGCTCTGGGTCGCCAGCTTCTGTTCGGTGACGTCGAGGCACGAGCTCAGATAGCCGCTGATCGCTCCGCCGTCATCGGCGATCGGAACGGTTCTGTCCTGAATCCATCGATACTCGCCGTCGCGCCGCCGTAAACGGTATTCGGTCGTGAACGGTTCGCCGGATGCGAGAGCGGCCGCGGCGGCATCCTGGTAGATCGCGCGATCCGCCTCGAGAATGTTCTGCTGCC
>JBKPMA010000262.1:0-11051 GCA_046731935.1 Acidobacteriota bacterium | reverse complement strand
AAGCCGGTGTCGGAATGTTCTTCATCGAGGACGAGAGCAACGAGCCGCTCTCGCACATTCCTGCCAGCGTCGATTACCTGAAGGGCCTGAGGGCGTGAGGGCCGCATAGCACGCGGCGGCCCGAGGGTATCGTCCCTGAAGCCCTCGGCCCTCAGGCCCTAGGTCTTCCCGCCCTGGTCCCACCACTTCGACAGGTGGGCACTGGGCCGCCGCGGGTGCTCGCCGTAGTGGCTGATGTCGTTGAACAGCATCAGGCGCGCGCGGACCGGATCCTTGAAGTCCAGCACGTTGAGACACGCGGGCGCCTGATCCAATCGATCGCGGTAGCCACGTGCGTCGAAACCCAGAATGCTGCTGATGAGCAGTCGAATCGTCGCCTTGTGCGACACGACGACGACGTTGTCGCCGGCGTGGGCTTCGACGATGCGGCGGATGACCGGAAGCGAGCGAGCCATCACGTCGAGCCCGCATTCTCCGCGTTCGGGCGCGAAGGTGAGCGGGTCCTGTTCCCACCGCTGATACTCGTTGCTGAATTCTTGCTCGACCTCGGCGCGCGTTCGCCCTTCCCACCGGCCGTGATCGATCTCGCGCAGGCCGACCTCCTGCATCAGCGTCAACGAGTGCGGTGCCGCGATGATCGAAGCGGTCTCGACCGTTCGCTTCATCGGGCTGCAGTACACCGCCGCGACATCATCGTCTTTCAGGCGTTCGGCCAGCGCAGTTGCCTGGCTCCGGCCTTCGTCGGACAGTTCGACGTCGGTGGCACCGGCAAACCGGTCCTCGGCGCTCAACTGCGTGGCACCGTGTCGAATGAGGTAAATGCGTGTGATCACGGCAGGGCGAGAGCAGGATAGCCCATCCGGCGGATGATCGCTTCGAACTTCGGGTCGCCCCGTAGCGCATCGAACCCTGGCTCCGCCTGCATGAAGACGGCGTGTCCGGCGCGTTCGGCAACAGCACGCTCGAGTGCCGCGCACGCCGCGTCAAGATTCCCCATCCTTCCGTAGACGATCGCGTACGCGTAGGTGGGACACCGGTGCGCATCCCCCGCTTGCTTCAGACGGGCGTCGGCATCGACCAGGAGTGCCAGGCGTTCGCGCCAATAGCCGGCCGGACCATCGGTGTCGAGCGCGCGATGCAGCCGCTGCGCGGAGTCTGTGCCGAAGAGTCCGTGAAACAGCGTCGGCTGCCCGAACACATCCGCAGCTCGTTCGAACAGTCCAAGCTGTTCATAGAGCCAGGCCAGCATCGAAAGCGCCTCGGGAAACGCCGGGTCGATGGCCGTGACTTCCCGGAGCGAGTCGATGGCCTCGCGATACTTCCGCGCGAAATAGAGTGTCCACGTGACGCCCATCTGCGTGACCAGCGAGAGCGGATCCAGCTCGCGGCCGCGGCGCCCTGCAGCGAGCGCTTCGTCGTGGCGCCCGAGAATGGAATAGAGCAGCCCCAGCAGCATGTGCGCGTTCGGATAACGCGGATCGAGCTCCACCGCCTTCCGCAACGCGAGCTCCGCTCCAATCCAGTCCCAGTAGAAAAACATCCGCGTCACGCCCATCGTCGCATGCGCTTCGGCGAGCGTGGGGTCGAGCTCGAGGGCCTTGTACGCGGCGGATGACGCACGCGTCATCGCAATTTCCGGGGGCAGGTAGCCGTAGTAGCCCATGACGCCGTACGTGTCGCCAAGGCCGGAATACGCGCGCGCGTACTTGCTGTCTTTCGCGATGGCCGCCTCGAAATGCTGAACGGCCGCGTTGAATCCCGCGGGCGTCCACTTGCCCCACTCGTGCCGTCCTCGCAGGTATTCGTGGTACGCGTCGCTGTTGTCGGTGGGGCGTTCCTGCAGCTTCCGTTTCAGCCGCTTCTTCTCCTGTCCCGTCAGCTGGACCCGCAGCGCCTCGGAGATCTGCCACGCAATCTGTTCCTGCAGCGCGAGCAGGTCCGACATCGGATGCCGATACTGATCGCCCCAGAGCTGCGTCTCGTGCGCGACGTCCACGAGCTCGGCCTGCACGTTCAAGACCTTGTCCTGCTGGACAACGCGGCCGCTCACGATCACATCGACGTTCAGGGCGAGACCGACCGATCGTGGATTCACGGTGCGGCCCTTGTACGCGAACACCGTGCTCCTCGGGACGACCCGGAGCTTCTCGAGCTGCGAGAGGCTGTTGATGATGCTCTCGGTCACACCGTCAGCGAGATATTCGGCGTGCTGGTCGGCGTCCAGGCTCGTGAACGGCAGCACGGCCACTGCGCGCCGGCGCCGGGTCCGGCGTGCGGGGCCGGGCACGCTCGACGATGTCGCTTCGACGAGCAGGGCGCGCAGCGCCGCAGACACGTCCCGCGCCGACGCGAAACGACGGGCCACCTCTTTCTCGAGACAGTGCGCGGTGATCTCGCCGAGGCGCGGTGGGATATCGAGGCCGGTGGTCAGCACGCTCGGTGCGGGCTCGTGCAGGACGGCCGCAAGTGTCTCGGCAGCGGTTGAATGCGCGAACGGCCGCTGACCGGTGAGCATTTCGCTCAACGTGCAGCCGAACGCGAATATGTCGGTCGCGGCGCCCACGGGCTCTCCCCGCACCTGCTCCGGCGACATGTAGCCGATCGTCCCCATGAGGCGTCCAGGCTCGGTGATGCCGCGGGTCATGTCTGAAGCGCCAATCGGTCCGAAGTGCTCGGAATGCGCCAGGCCGAAGTCGAGGATCTTGGGCCGCTGATCCTCGGTCACGAAGATGTTCTCGGGTTTGAGGTCGCGATGGACGATGCCTTTCGCGTGCGCGGCACCCAGCCCGTCTGCGATGCGAGCTGCCATCACGACGGCCTCCCGCCACGGCATTGGCCCCCGGGCCAATCGCATCCGCAGGCTTTCGCCTTCGAGCAGCTCGACGACGGCGATCGGTTCGCCGTTGATGATGGCCAGCTCGTGAATCGCCATCACGTTCTCGTGCGAGAGCGCCGCGATGGCGCGCGCCTCATGCTCGAATCGAGCCCGCATTTCGGGATCGCGCGAGAGATGAGCGGGGAGCACCTTGAGCGCGATGTCACGGCCCAGCCGGGCATCGTGCGCACGGTAGACTTCTCCCATACCGCCGGCACCGATGAGTGCCTGCACTTCGTATTGCGCGACGCGAGTACCTGGAGTGAGTGACACCTGAAGTTGTCCGCCAGCCGACCGAGCCATCAAATATTCTATCGCGGGGCTCGACTCCACAAGCCGGGCCGCCGTCCAGGAGAGCCGTATGGATGCACACGATGGGCCGCTGCGGAAACAGCTGGCCAGTATTCTGGCGTGGGAAGATGCACATGTCGGATTCGAGCACGCCGTTGCCGACCTGAGTGTCGCGAATCGCGGGACGGTGCCGCCTGGAGGCGCGCATTCAGTCTGGCAACTCGTCGAGCACCTCCGGCTCGCTCAGCGTGACATTCTCGAGTTCTGCATCGACCCCGCGTATCGGGAACGGCAGTGGCCCGACGACTACTGGCCTGCGACGCCGGCGCCGCCAGACGAAGCCGCCTGGTCCAACAGCCTGGCCGAGTATGCGAAGGACCGTCAGGCACTCGCGGACCTCGCAGGCGACCCGTCCATCGACCTCTTTGCCGGGATTCCTCACGGCAATGGGCAGACCTACCTTCGGGAGCTGCTGGTCGTCGCGGATCACGGCGCGTATCACATCGGACAGATCGTGCTCGTGCGCCGCGCGTTGGGCGAGTGGAACGGATAGGGGACAGGTCCGCAACACGAATACGAATACGACGCCGTCATCATCTGGGTATGATCCCTCCATGTCTCTGCGCGAGCTGGTCCACGGCTGCACGTTCGACGACTTCCTGCTGACGCCGCAGTTCAGCGTACTCGACAGCCGCGATCCGTCGACGGTGGACCTGCGTTCGCGATTGACCCGGACGCTCACGCTGAACCGGCCCATCGTGTCGGCCAACATGGACACGGTCACGCGTGCCCCGATGGCGATTGTCATGGCGGAGGAGGGCGGGATTGGCATCATCGACCGCGGCTACCGGCCGGGCGAGATCGATCCGCAGGTGCGGGAAGTGCAGGCGGTGAAGCGCAGCCAGCACGGCATCATCCGCGATCCCTACACCATTCAGTCAGACGCGACGCTCACTGAGGCTGCCGCCGCGATGCTCAAGTCTCGCGTCGGCACGCTCGTCGTGCTGGAGCCGGACGGCCGTCTGGCCGGACTGCTGACGGAGCGAGACATCCGGTTCGTCAGCGACAGCACGAAGCGAGTCAAGGAGCGGATGACGCCGCGTGCGCGCCTGATCCTGCACGAGGGGGATATCGAACTGCCGGCCGCCGAGCGGATCATGATCGAACGGAAGATCAAGAAGCTGCCGCTCGTGGACGGCGACGGCCGGTTGCTCGGTCTCGTGACGTCGCGGGACCTGTTGCGTCAGCGGCGGCTGCCATTCGCGACGCGCGACAGCCACGGCCGGTTGAAGGTCGGCGCGGCGATCGGTGCGCGCGGGGATTTTCTAGAGCGAGCCGCTGAGCTCCTCCGCGCGGGCGCCGACGTGTTGCTGATTGACATCGCACACGGCCACTCCGTCGTCATGGATCGCGCGCTGGCCGCGGTGCGGACGCGCTTTCCCGAAGCGGAAGTAATTGCAGGGAACGTCGCCACCGCAGATGGCGCGCGGTTTCTCGCCGAGCGCGGCGCCAGTGCTGTAAAAGTCGGGATCGGTCCCGGCGGCGGCTGTACGACGCGACTCACGACCAGTTTTGGAGTCCCACAGCTGCAGGCGCTGGTCGAATGCCGTGAGGCGGTGGGCGACGAGGTGCCGATCATCGCAGACGGCGGCATTCGACGGCACGGCGGACTTGCGGAGGCGCTGCTGTTTGGCGGCGACACCGTGATGCTCGGAAGCGCGTTTGCCGGAACGCAGGAAGCGCCTGGCGAAGTCGTCCAGAAGTCAGTGCTGCTGCCGGAATCCCAGCGGCCCGTGCAGGTGCCATTTAAAGTGCTGCGCGGGATGGCGTCGATTGCCGCCATCAAGGATCGGCTCGACGTCGAGGATGCCGATGCCGTCGATCTGCAGGCGCTTGGAGCGGAGGGAATGGAGGTCAGCGTTCCGCTCGGCGGATCGGCGCGCACGGTGTTCGCCGACATGATGCGCCACCTGTGCTCGTCGATCAGCTACGGAGGCGCGGCCAGTCTCGCAGAGCTGAAGGCCGCCTTCCGCAAGGATCCGGCTCGCTTCGTGATCAGACTGTCGTCAGCGGGGAAGAAAGAATCTTACGAGAGATAAGCGACAGCTGCCTGCAGCCTGTAGCCTGCCGCCTGAAGTCTTCAGCCTGCCTCTATCGAGCACAGCTCAACGTGGTCATGAACTGCACGACGATCGGGCCGGCCGTATCGTCCGATCGGCTGAGCGACAAGACGATGATGCCGTGGCTGCCGCCAGGCACGACGACGAGGTGAACGGGCACTTCGAGCTCACGGAGGCGGTCCACCAGCCACTCAGACTGCCGGCGGAGTGGTTTCGACTCGCGGCCGGAGTGGATGACGAGAAACGGCGGCGCCTTGGCCGTGAGGAACGTCATCGGCGACGCGAGCTTCTGCCAGTCCGGCTCCCCGCCAGTCGCAAAACGCTCCCGGTAGTAATCGATCTTCGCGCCGAGGTCCCAGGTCTGCTGATCCGTCAGGTCGAGGGCTGCGCCGCTCACCGGGACGACGCCGCACACGAATGACGTGGACCCTCCGGCACGCGCCAGCGGAGCCGGATCGAGTGCGACGCGCGTCGCCAGCTGTGCTCCGGCGGAGTGGCCCATCAGGAAGAGCGCCGCCGGCTTTCCCCCGCGAGCGATGAGGGCGCTACGTGCCGCCACCACCGCCTGTGCCACGTCATCGATCTGATCGCGCCACGTGACGTCAGGAAGAAGGCGGTAGCTGATCACGGCAGTTCCAATGCCGTGCCCGGCCAGAAAGCGGCCGATATTGCCAAATATGTCGGCGCCGCCGATCCGCGTACCCTTGTCCCCCTCGGTCCAGCCGCCACCGTGTACAAAGACTGCCATCGGAAATCCGCTATGCGCGGGCAGATACAGATCAAAGCGGTGCTTTGGATCCGATGCGGCTTTTCCGTACGGTTGATCGCGGATGATCTGCGCGTCAGGCAGTGTCGCCTCGACGTACAACAGACGAATGCCGATCCAGTACACGACATGACGTCCGGTGGCGAGGTCCACGCCGATGAGAACCAGAAGGACAGCCACAATGACGGCCGCCAATTTCAGGAGACGCTTCATGCTGGAGTGTGGCGGGAGGCTGGCGACTGAGAATCGTCCGATCTTAGTGCAATTTGCGATAATCGCCGCGTGTCCTCGCCTTCGTCGACTCGCGTCATGGTCTCGGCCGTCGCCGGCCAGTTTCTGTTCGGCATCATCCTCGCGCTGCTTGGCACGCTGTTCGGCATCCGCGTGGTGACCGACGCACTCGCGCTGGACGTCGCCCGCCAGACCGTCCTGCTGGTCGTGCTCTTCGCCGGACAGTTGATTTGCACCGCGCTCGCCGGCCACGTGGTCGATCGCTTTGGCGGGATGCACGTCCTGGCGGTTGGCGCGTGCGGAATGGCCGCCGGCCTGGCCTGTCTCGGTATGGCGCGCTCGTTTCCGATCGTGCTCGTCGCCGTCGTGGTGATGAGCGCCGGAGGCTCTGCGGTCAACGCCGCAGCAAACGTCCTTGTCTCCACTGTGTACGGTGCTCGCCGTGGACAGATGCTCAACGTCCTGGGCATCTTCACGGCGCTCGGCGCACTGATGCTCCCGTTCGTGCTGGCTGGAACTGCCTCGATGGATGCGCTCGGCGCACGACTTCTGGCGCTTGCCGCCGCCGCGGTCGTCTCAGCCCTCGTCCACGCAGCCGCGCGCGAACCTGCACGCGCCGCGCACCATGCCGCACCATCGTCTGTGTGGCGGCTGCTTGGCGACAATCGGGTGCGCCTCCTGACTGTGATGCTGGCGCTGGACTTCGGAAGCGAGGCGGTGGTGTGCGGCTGGATTGCGACCTACACACTCGGCACCGTGCCGGAGGCACCGGCGACGGCCATGGTGGCGGTGTATTGGGGCGCGCTGATGGTCGGTCGAGCGGTGTGGCCGTCCGTGCTCAGCAGAGTGCCAAAGCTGCCCTTTGTCGCGGCGGCGTCTCTGTGTGTGGCGGTGTCTTGCCTGGGCATCAGTCAGGCGTATTCAACCGCCACGCTTTCCATCGCGGTTGCGTGTGCTGGCTTCACCCTCTCTCCGCTGGCGCCCACTCTCCTCTCTGTCGCCGGTGATTGGTATCCGCGCCAAACCGGGACGGTCTTCGGTCTGTTGCTGGCGCTCGGTCAGATCGGGTCGGTCGCACTGCCGTGGATCGTCGGACGGATGGCAATCGATGTCGGCTTCCGCCCCGCGATGTTCGTACCGGCAGTAGCCGCTGCGCTCGTCACCGGCGTGACCCTGTGGCTGCGTACGCACGCCACAACACGGGATTCGAGTGCACTGGCCGCGGCGGAGGCGTCGTGATCGCCCGCGCAGTCCTCTTCGATCTCGACGGTACTCTCATCGACACGACCGATCTCATTCTGCTGTCGTGTGCCCACACGTTCGAGCGGCACGTCGGCACCACGCCGTCGCGGGACGCCCTGATCGCCACGTTCGGGCGATCGCTGCCTGAGGCGCTGCGGGAATTTGCGCGCGACGTCGGTCTCGCTGACCCGGACACCGCCGCCGACGAGATGCTGGCGACCTATCGTGCGCACAACGACGAGCATCATGACGCGCTCATCCGGGAGTTTCCCGGCGTTCGGGGAATGCTCGACGCGCTGCAACGTGGGCATCACCGGCTCGGTGTCGTGACGAGCAAACGCGAAGGCACCGCGCGGCGTGGCCTCGATCGGTACAACCTGGCGCACTACTTCGAAATAGCCCTCTTCCACGACGACACTGATCGGCACAAGCCAGATCCGGAACCGCTGCTTGCAGCCGCCGGCAGGCTGGGACTTTCGGTTGACGATGTCGTCTATGTCGGAGACAGCGTGCACGACATCGCGGCGGGCCGCGCCGCCGGCATCCGAACGATCGCGGCGTTGTGGGGTCCATTCGCGCGGGCCGATCTAGAACGCGTCGGTCCGGACGCCGCCGCGGAAACACCGCGCGACGTGCTTCGCCTGCTCGGCGTCGACGATTGATCTGGGTCAGATCATGTGGGCCGGGGTTGTTCTCGTCTCATCGACTAACCCCGGCCTGGACGGATAACAGAAAGCGCTGTGGCGGGCCCTCAGCGCTCGAGCCGTTTCCGGACGACCTGATCGAACTGCCACAGGAGACTTTCGCGTCCTGAATAGAGTCCGGGTCGGTACGCGCGCGACTGGATCCCGCGCTGCGAGAGTTCCGACACGTTCCAGTCCTGGCGATTCGTCTCGTCCCAGAAATCGATCACGTCGCTCGGATCGAATGCGGGATTGGCGTGCTCCGTCGGATGGAAGAACCATTCGCAGACGATCTCGGTGCGGTCGAACGCCTTCGGTACCAGCGTGTGGACCATCACGTAGTCGGGATGGAGACTCAGCAGCAGATTGGGCAGGACGGCGTAGTAGTAGACGTGCCGCCGCTGCTCGTCACTCAGTCCGGGTAGCGGACGCCGCCTGGCCTTCCCATCGCGGCTCATGGTGAAGATTTCGTCCCGCAGCAGCATGCTCCCGCCCAGCCACGTGCTCGTGGCTGGATCGTTGTCTCCGGTCATGTAGTGCGACAGGCGCTGCAGCGTGGGGTGGATGATCGGGCAGTGCAGACACTCCGAGTAGTTCTGGATGATCAGCTTCCAGTTCGCCTTGACGTCGTAGGTCAATCGGAAGGCACGCACGAGCTCGCCCATCCGCCACGCGTTGAAGCGTTCCCGCAGCGGGCCTACGTGTAGGTCGAAAGGCTCTGGCGCATCGGATAGATTCACGAACAGCAGGCCGTCCCATTCGGCTACCGCCACGCATCCCAGTCGAATGTCATCGCGCGTGAAGCCAGGCACGCCATCCATGTGCGGCGCAGCGACGAGTTGCCCTTGCAGATCGTAGGTCCAGGCATGATAAGGACATTGAATGCGATCGGCGAACCGGCCCGACTCCTCGGTACAGAGCTGCGTGCCGCGATGGCGGCACACGTTGTAAAAGGCTCCGATCGTGCCTTCGCGCTGCCGCACGAGGATGAGATTTTCCCCGGCGACGGTGCGGAGCATGTAGTCACCAGCCGCGGCGATGTCTTCGGTTCGTCCTACGGCCACCCACATCGTGCCGAAGAAGCGCTCGCGCTCGAGGGCGAAATGCTCGGCGTCGGCATAGAAGCGTGCGGGAAGCGTGCGTTTCTCGTCCGTCATTCCTCGGATCCCCTGATCTCTGATCTCGTCATCGTCCGCCGCTCGCCGCAGCCTCCACGTCACGGAACACGTCGGCGACGCACTCGAGGCTGTGCGCGATGATTGATGGTGTGTGGGCGAGCGACACGTGCCACCGGTGGACCGGCGAATTGTAAATGCCGCGCGCGAGCAGGGCGTAATCCAGCGAACGCCGTCGATCCAGATCGGATCGCCAGATTTCACGCGACGACACGATCGGGTCCACCGTGAAGTAGAAGTCGGCCACGGCGCCGCGACCGATCACGTGTGCGGCCACACCAAGATCCGCAAAGAGCCGCGTCAGGCCATCGCGCAGCTGCTGGCTGACAGCAAAGAGCTGGTCCAGCGTTCCGGCTTCCTGCAGCAGGTCGAGGACGGCGAGTCCCGCTGCAAGCGCGATCGGTGTGCCGTTGTAGGTGCCGCCGTGGAACACATACGGACCCGACCGCTGACCGCGCGCGCCGCGCGGTTCGACCTCCTTCAAGACGTCACGTCGCCCGACGAGCGCCGCGAGCGGGAGGCCACCGCCGATGGCCTTGCCGAGCGCCGTGAGATCCGGGGTGACGCCGAGCAGTCCCTGGGCGCCGGCCAGCCCCACGCGCGGCCAGACAACGACCTCGTCGAAAATGAGAAGGGCCCCTGCACGAGTCGTCAGGTCGCGCAGAAGCTGCAGGAAACCCGCCTGAGGCTGGATCACACCTCTGGCAATGGGCTCGACGATGAGGGCGGCGATGTCGGCGTGCTCTTCGAATACGCGGGTGATGGCAGCCGGATCGTTGAACGGGACCACCGTCGTCTGCTGCTGAACGTTCTCCGAGATGCCGTCGTTGGCAGGCTTCTGCGGCAGCGGCCCATCGAGATTGAACAGCACACTGTCGTGGACGCCGTGGTAGTGCCCTTCGAATTTGACTATGCGGGTGCGACCGGTGACGCCGCGCGCGACCCGCAGCGCATGCATGGTCGATTCGGTACCTGAGTTCGTGAACCGGACCATCTCAGCAGACGGAATCAGCGAGCTCAGGCGCTCCGCCAGCGTCATCTCGAGCGGCGTCGGCGCCCCGAGAATCGTGGTGCCGTTGTGCGCGAGCGCGGAGGCGATCGCTTCCAGGATGCGAGGATGTCCGTGGCCGGCGATCTGTGGACCGAACGCCTGACAGTAGTCGATGTATTCGTGACCATCGACGTCCCGGAGACGCGCACCCTCGCCGCGTGTCATGAAGATCGGGTAGGGCGGGAAGTACCGGACGTTCGACGTCACGCCACCGGGAATACGCTGACGCGCGTGTTCCCAGGCGGCTCTCGAACCAGGCGTCCTGGCCAGATAGGCGTCGAACATTACACCAGCGCCTCGTTCAGATAGCGAACCATCGGGCTGATCGCCTCGAAAACCGCGAGCACGGTCGGGTAGAAGCGCGGGCTCGACGCCAGCGATTCCGGAAATTCACGCGACGCCAGAAACTGTTTGTACTTCAGGTACTCACCTGCGGGATGCGTGGATGGAAACGGCCGCGGCATCCGCGTGAGCTGTTCGCCCCGAAGTGAGCCGCACTGCTTCTTGAATGCCGGCGACGTGATGACGCGCTCGAACGCGCGACGATCCGCTGCAATGCACTCGCGTACTCGATAGAGGCCTGGGGAGGTGGGCCTGTAGAGGCCGCCGCCCACCCA
>JBKPMA010000261.1:0-4796 GCA_046731935.1 Acidobacteriota bacterium | reverse complement strand
CAGGAAATCTGGAAGGTCGCCGCAACCGGCGGCGCGGCCGTTCAGATCACCCGGAACGGCGGCGTGTGCGTCCACCCCTCTGCAGACGGGACGAGGATCTACTACACGAAAGCGGACGGCGATTCGAAGTTGTGGACGATGCCGGTTACCGGAGGTGCCGAGCACGAAGTGCTTCCAAGTGTGGTCAACCGCGCCTTTGCCGTCGTCGGAGACGGGCTGTTCTACATTCCGCACGCCGACGAACGCGGTTTCGCGGTTCACCATCTCGATCTGTCGACAGGCGCCGTCACGCGTGTCGTTCCGATTGCGGGGATCGCCAACCTCGGACTTTCCGTCTCACCCGACCAGCGGTATGTCCTCTACGCGCAGGTCGACGCGGGTGACAGCGACTTGATGCTGGTGGACGGCTTTCACTGAGCCATGCCGCTAGTCCAGGAGCTTCCCGATCTGCCACACGTGGCCGAACGGATCAACGAGCGTCCCCTGGAGCATCCGCTTGACCGCACGCGACTGCGTGGCCCCGGGGCCGTGCTCCCGAACGGGATCCCGCTCCGTGGCTCCGGCCGAAATAGCCTTCTGGTGAACCGCGACCGGATCGTCCACGAACAGCTGGATCTTGATAGGAACTGCGCCCTGAGCCGCTCCGGTGCGACTGCCAGGTGCCTTCGGCTCTTTCGAGAGGAAGAACTGCGCGCCGTCGACCCCGAGTCCGGGAATGAGCTGGCCAGTCACGTCGAGGTACCAGCCGACCGTCGCACCGAACGCCGCCTTGTAGAACGCGATTGCAGAGTTTTCGTCGCTGACCGTCAACCGGGGTGAGATCTGCGCTCCCATTTGTCCTCGAGTCTGGCGACGGCCGCCCGGCAATAGGGAATCTATGGATCACGCGCCTATTATCGGAGCGGCCGAGCTACAGTCAAGACCGGCGTCAGCTTCACTTGTCGAGGCGGCTTCCGATAGCATGGGCCGCCACCTCGGAGGGCATACGCATGAACGACAAGGCGACAGGCTCCATCTCGCGACGCAGGTTCGCTCAGACGACGGCCATGGCGGCACTCTCGGCTGCCATTGTCCCCAGCCGTGTGCTCGGGGCGCAGGCACCCAGCGACAAGCTCAATATCGCCGCCGTCGGTATCGGCGGCATGGGCGCCGCCAATCTCAAGGCCTGTGAAGGCGAGAACATCGTCGCGCTCTGCGACGTCGATCGCGCGTACTCGGCAAAGACGGCCGCGCTTTATCCCAAGGCGACGTTCTACACCGACTTTCGCGTGATGCTCGAGAAGCAGAAAGACATCGACGCCGTCGTCATCGCGACACCGGATCACACGCACGCGATGATCACGATGGCGGCACTGCAGGCGGGCAAACACGTCTACTGCCAGAAGCCGTTGACCCACACCGTCGCCGAAGCCAGGACCATCGCGCAAGCGGCGCGAAACGCCAAGGTCCAGACGCAGATGGGGAACCAGGGGCACTCGTACGAGTCGATCCGGGTGCTCAAGGAATGGCTGGACGACGGCGCGATTGGGAATGTGACCGAGGTGCACGCCTGGACCGACCGACCGGTGGGTGGGGATCCGTGGTCTGACTTCGCCGTTGTGGCGCGTCCGACGGACACGCCGCCTGTGCCCGACACGCTCGATTGGGAGAAGTGGCTCGGCCCCGTGGCGTTCAGGCCGTACAACCCGGCGTACCTTCCGATGAAGTGGCGTGCGTGGCAGGACTTCGGCACCGGACCGCTCGGCGACATGGGCTGTCACATCGTCGATCCGGCATTCTGGGCGCTCGAACTGGGACCGCCGAAGACCATCGAAGCGACGTCGACCCACTACGAGCCGGCCGTCGCCTCTGAAACGTATCCGCGCGCGTCGATCGTGCGGTACACGTTCCCGGCGCGAGGCAGCCGGCCACCCGTGAAGATGACGTGGTACGACGGACGCCTGCTGCCGCCGATTCCGCCCGAGCTCGAACCGGACCGAAAGCTTCCCGGCAGCGGGGCGCTCCTCATCGGCGACAAGGGGACGATCCTGCACGGCTCGCACGGCGCCGATGGCGTGCGCCTCATCCCCGAGACGCGGATGCGCGACTACACGCGTCCGGCGAAGACGATCCGGCGGATTACCGAAGGCCACGAAGGTGACTGGATCCGCGCGTGCAAGGAAGGACCGAACGGCACGCCGCCCTGTTCGACCTTCGAATACGGTGCCGCGCTGACCGAGATGGTGCTGCTCGGCGTGCTCGCGATTCGAATGAAGGATCAGCGGCTGGAGTGGGACAGCGAGAATCTGCGCTTCACCAACAACGAGAAGGCGAACGAGCTGCTCAAGATTCAGTATAGGGAAGGGTGGACGCTCTGACTAGAGGCTACAGGCCAAAGGCTGCAGGCTACAGGCCAGAGGGCTGAGGGCGCACGGCACACGGCTTATGGCCCTGAGCCCTGCGCCGTGAGCCTTGCGCCTAAGGCAGCTCTTGCCCTGCCAGTCGTGTCTTCACTGCGTAGAGCGTATGGTGCCCGAGGATGAACAGCGTTCGGCGGTCCGATCCACCGAACACGATCTGAATCGGGCGCTCCGGCACATCGATCCGGCCGATCTCGCGGCCGGCCTTGTCGTATACGAAGATCTGTCCGTTGGCGACGTAGACGTTTCCCGCAGCGTCTGACGCCACGCTTTCACCACCGCGCTCGGCGATCACGGAGAGGTCGCTGAGCGTGCCGTCGGCCTTCACCGTCGTTCGATACGTGCGATTCTCTGCGCTGCTGGCGATGTAGATCTGACGCCCGGGCTGCGCGACGACGAAGCCGTACGTCACCAGGTTGTTCGACCAGCGCCATCCCGTCGTATCCATGCCGGGGTACGAGTCATCCGGGCCCTGACGGAACACACGTCCGGCCGGCAGGAAGAGACTGCCATCCGGTGACACGAACTGCTTGACGGTGGCAGTCGTCATGTCTCGCGCGAACATCTGTGCCAGCGTCGTGTACTCGTAGGTCGCCATATCGAGCTGGTTGGCGAACTCACCGTTGTCCCACACATTGGCGGGCAGGACCGCGGCGGCGTCAGGACGCGGAGCCGTCGCCTGCGGCTGCAGCACGGTGATCTCGTCGGCTGGAGCACCGGGCGCAATCGAATACACCGTTCCTTCCGGCCCCGCCGACGAGACAACCAGCAGATGGCCGGATTTGTCGGACGCCAGGCTGACGGGATCCAGCGCGTCGTGGCGCACGACGTTGAGGCCATCCTTCTCGGACCAGGAAAAGATCCGGTGCTGATGGCGATCGACGAAATACAGCCGGCCGCTCGCGTCCACCGCGGCTCCCGAGATCGTGTAGAACCCGCTCTCGAGCGCGCGTACTGATTCTCCTGGTGCGACGACGCGCGACGCGGCAGCTGGTGCGGGCTTCGCCGGTAGCGACGTGATGTCGAGCACGGCAAACTCGCGCTCGCGGACTTCGAGATGGTGGGTCACGTCCTCAATCGCGTTTTCGTACGGGAACTTGCTCACTCGCAGGAACGTCCCGCAGCCGTTCTCGTCGCAGATGCCGTAGCCGCTCTCGGCGTTGACATGGACGTTGCGGAAGCGAATATCCGACGAGTTGTACAGCCGGACCGCGGCGGGGAAGGGCGCGTGACTCCTCGTGACGCGATACCCGTGGTAGTTCGCGATCAGGATATTCGACGACCAGGCAATCTCCAGTGACACGGCCTCCGGACTCGTCGGCGCTTCTTCTTCGGTCTGCGGCGCAAGGAACTCCCAGTTTTGTACTCGCTCGAGTTTGATCTCGTTGAACAGGTGGTGCTCGTTCGAGAGCTCGTACACGTGCCCGGGCGTCGTCGTATCCGATACGTAGAATCCGCCTTGCGAGTACTGATTGGGCGACCAGATGTTCGTGAACGTGCCTCCGCCGCCGTGCGTCACCCAGATGCTGGGATACTGCGCGCCCCACCGGCCGCCCGAAAACGGCACGCCGTTACGGCCGGCATCGTAGAACGCCGACCGCACCGCCGGCGGCAGATACGTGCCCCCGCCGCCGAGGATCTGCACATCGTTCATGAGCGACTGCTCGCCGGCCATCCACAGCAGTGAGAGCGCTCGCGGATTGATGCCGCCCGTGAAGAAACCGAGTCCACTCACGATGTTGGTGCCGCCTCGCGGAGTTTCGATGAGCGCTTTGGGCGTGCCGACGCCCTGGAACGCCGGCGTGGAATCTGGCAGGTCGAACTGCGTGGTCGCCGGATGGAGCGCGATGAGCAGCGTCTCGGGCTTCAACACGATGGTGTCGCGCACGATGTAGTGGCCCGTCGGGAAGTAAAGTACCGCGTGCGCCGCGACGGCCTGCTGAATTGCTGCTGTGTCGTCGGTCTGTCCGTCGCCCTTGACGCCGAGGCTGTGAACGTTGACCCACTGCTCTAACGGCGGCAGCGGGCGGATGGCAGGCGGCAGCGCGGCCGGCAACGCCGTGAGTGGCGTGGCCGTGTAGCGCGTGTCGATCTGTCCGGGCACGCCGAGGCCGGCAAGCATCATCCCGTGATTGAAGCTGACGACGCGGTACGCCGCCGCGGGTCCCGGCTGCGTCTTGCCGCTCTCGCGAAGTAGAGCGAAGACGGGGACATCGCCGCAGACCGCATTCTGAACGCCCACCTGTGTGGTGGCGTTCTTCTCGTTGCTCACGATGATGGCCGCCCTGGTGATGTGCTCGAAGCGGTTGTCCTGCACCCAGAGCTGATCGGAATAGTGCGGATCGACGTCGATCGCAACGGGGACGTTCCTGAAGGTGTTCCGGATGAGCGTGAGCC